>DASRRF010000317.1:0-4947 GCA_035695905.1 Micromonosporaceae bacterium
AGTAGATAGTCGAACCACGCGGTGGCCAGGTTCAGGTAGCGCAGTCGCAACCGCAGCTGGCCGCCCATCCGGCCGCGGGCTCGGTTGCGCTCGTGGTACGCCAGGTGCAGCGGATCGGCCGTGGCGTACGGATCCGTGCCCTGCGCCACGAGCCGGGCTCCGGGCCGGGCCAGCGCGGCGAGCGCGGCCAGGAACCCGGGCGCCCGCTCCCGGGACTCCAGCAGCCCGACGTTGTTGCCGAACAAGGCGAACGCATGGTAGCGGCGTCCACTGTGTACGTGGTTGTCCACAGTGGAGCAGACGGTGTCGAGTACGCCCCGGGCGCGGCAGACCTCGATGGCGCCAGGCGAGATGTCCAGCGCGGTCACCGGTACGCCACGCTCCTGTAGGGCCAGTGCGATCCGCCCGGCGCCGGCCCCGATGTCGAGCACCGGGCCACCGAGATCCGCCACGGCCTGCCGCTCGCACCCCCACCACAGCGACGCCGGGGCGAGGTACCGGGCCGCCGCGTTGCCGGCGACGAAGCCGTCGTCGCGCTCCAGGATCTCCACCACCGCGCGCGGTACGCCGGCCACGGTGGGCCGGGGTCCGACACCGCTGTGCTCGGCCAGCGCCGCGCGCAACACGCAGCCGAAGACGTCCCCCAGCTCCGGCTCAACCACAAGGCTCAAGGTAGCGAAGCATTCGTACCCTGGCGGGCATGTCACCCAACGAAGACTTGGCGGCCAGCAGGTACGTGTTGCTGACGACGTACCGCCGGGACGGCACCGCGGTCGCGACTCCGGTCTGGATCGTCCGGTACGGCGCCGACCTGGCCGTCTGGTCGGCCGGCGGCGCGGGCAAGGTGAAGCGGATCCAGCGGACCTCCCGGGTCACCGTGGCCACCTGCAACATCCGGGGCCACCGCCCGGGACCCGCCCAGCCCGGCCGGGCCGACCTGCTCGATCCCGCCGGTGCGGCCGCGGTCCGCAGGCTGATCGCCCGCAAGTACGCCATCACCGGCCGGCTGACCCTGCTGTCGAGCAAGTTGCAGGGCGGCCTGGAGCGCTCCGTCGGCATCAAGATCACGCTCGGCGAGCCAGCGACCTCGCAACGAACCGGTCACAGTTCGGCAACCGGTGTGTCACAACCGCCGCCGTCGCGAACCTCTTACCTGGTCAAACTGATCTCTTCACCGTGACCGCAGGCCAGCCCCCAGACGAACTCGCCCACCTGGAGCAGCGCGCCCGGGAACGGGCGACCGCCCGGGCCGGTGGGACGGACCGGCTACAGGGCCACATCGTGTGCGACGGGCTGGTCCGGATCTTCAAGACCGACGGCGTCGAGGTCGTCGCGCTGCAGGGTCTCGACCTCGTGGTGGACCGTGGGGAAATGCTGGCGATCGTCGGCGCGTCCGGCTCCGGAAAATCCACGTTGCTGAATATCCTTTCCGGGCTGGACGTGCCGACCGCCGGGATGGCCAAGGTTGCCGGGTACGAGCTGCTGACCATGTCGCCGCGCCGGCGGTTGCGCTACCGCCGCCGTACCGTCGGGTTCATCTGGCAGCAGACGGCGCGCAACCTGCTGCCCTACCTGACCGCGGCGGAGAATGTCGCCCTGCCCATGCGATTGGCTGGCGGCCACGGCAGGCGGCCGCGCCGGCACGGCGCCGAACTGCTGGACCTGGTCGGCGTCGGGCACTGCGCGGACCGGCGGCCGGAGCAGATGAGCGGCGGCGAGCAACAACGCGCGGCGGTCGCCGTGGCGGTGGCCAACGATCCCGAGGTGCTCTTCGCCGACGAGCCCACCGGCGAGCTGGACGAGGCCACCGCGGTCGAGGTCTTCGGCGCGCTGCGGACCATCAACGCCGAGCTGGGCGTCACGATCGTCGTGGTCACCCACGACCAGGCCGTCTCCGGCCAGGTCGGCCGGACCGTCGCGATCCGCGACGGCCGGACCGCTACGGAGGTACGGCGAACCGCACGGGCGACCGCGGGTGGCGGCACCGAGCTGGTCGCCGAGGAGTTCGCGGTGCTCGACCGCGCCGGCCGGATGCAGCTACCGCGGTCCTATGTGGACACGCTGGCGATGCGGGACCGGGTCAAGCTGAACCTGGAGCCGGATCACGTGGAAGTACGGCCGGGCCATGAATGAGGCTGTGGTGGAGGTCGCCGGTGTCAGCCGGGTCTTCGGCCACGGGGAGCACGCGGTGCACGCGGTCCGCGAGGTGACGCTGCGCGCGTACCCCGGTGAGCTGGTCGCGATCCGGGGCCGATCGGGCGCGGGCAAGACCACCCTGCTGAACCTGGTCGGCGGGCTGGACCGGCCGAGCAGCGGCCGGGTCAGCGTGGCCGGTACGGACGTGACCGCCGCGACCGACCGCGAGCTGCTCGCGCTGCGCCGGGACACGGTCGGCTTCGTCTTCCAATCGTTCGGGCTGATCCCGATCCTGTCCGCGGCGGAGAACGTCGGCGTACCGATGCGGCTGGCCAAGCTGCCCGGCGCGGAACGCGAGGAGCGCACCGCGATGCTGCTGGAGCTCGTCGGCCTGGGCGCGCACGCGGCGCAACGGCCGTACGAGCTCTCCGGGGGCCAGCAGCAGCGGGTCGCGGTGGCCCGGGCGTTGGCCAACAACCCGCGGTTACTGATCGCCGACGAGCCGACCGGCCAGCTCGACTCGGAGACCGGCCGGCAGATCATGGATCTGCTCCGCGCGCTGGTCCGAGCCCGCGGGATGACCGCACTGGTCGCCACGCACGACGCGGCGCTCATCGACCTCGCGGATCGCGTCCTGGTCCTGCGCGACGGCCAGATCGTGCCCGACGGCCAGATCGTGCCCGACGGCCGGGTCGTGCCCGACGGCCCGGGCCACTAGCGATGCGCCTGGTGCTCCGGCGGGCCGCGATGGCCCGTACCCTGCTGATCGCCGCGGCCCTGACCGCGACCCTGACCACCGCGCTGCTGACCGCGTTCCTCCAGTACGCGCGCCTGCTGCCGGACGAGGGGACCCGCGCGGCGCTGATGAAAATGCCGGCGCAGCAGCGGTCCCTGTTGATTTCCGGCGCCGGCGGTACGAACGCGGCCGATCTGGTGGCCCGCGAGGAGTACATCCAGGACCGCTTCGCGCACGGGCTCGGCGGGATGCCGGTGTCCGCGATCGGCGGCGGGTACGCGATCGGCCAGCAGCTACCGGACGGCCTCGGCGCGACGATCAGCCGGGCCGGCGGCACGTACGCGGTGGTGGCCTTCCTCGACCGGCTGCCGGAGCACGCCACCCTCGTCTCCGGTGACTGGCCGAAGCCGGTGGCCCGCACCGAACCCGCTCAGGTCGCGCTCGCCGAGCGGACCGCGAGCGTCCTGCGGGTCGGGGTCGGTGACCGGATCCCGGTCAACGACCGGCGTACCGGGTGGCCCGCCCCGCTCACCGTGGTCGGCGTGTTCCGCCCGATCGACCCGGACGGGCCGTACTGGCAGCTGGCCGCGGACCCGGTGAACAACGGCGGCTACGGACCGCTGGTGGTGGACCGCGAGGAGTTCCGCGCCCGGTACGCGGCACTGTCCACATTGGAGTGGGTGGTGGCGCCGACCCCGGCCGCGCTCACCTCCGCCGACCTGCCGGCCGTCGCGGGCGCGCTCGATGAGCTGCGGTACGCCGGCCTGCCCGGCCCGGACAAGGCGTGGTTCCCGTCGTTGCGTACCGGGTTGGACGACCTGGCCGGGCGGCTGACCACGACCCGCCTGGTGAGCCGGTCCGGCCTGCTCCTGCCGGCGTTGCTCATCATCGTGATCGCCGGGTACGCGCTGTTCCTCGTCGCCCGGCTGCTGGCCGATCAGCGCCGCGGCGAGCTGTCGCTGCTGCGCGCGCGCGGCGCGGCCGGTACCCAGCTGGCCCGGCTCGCGCTGGGCGAAGCCCTGCTCGTGGTCACCCCGGCCGCCCTGCTCGGCGCCCCGCTGGGCGGCGCGCTGTTGCGCCTCGGCGACGTGTGGTCCACCGGGCACGGCCTGCGGTTGGCCGCGGTGGCCGGCAACGGCGCGATCGGCTGGATGATCGCACTGGCCGCCGCGGCCGGCTGCGCGGCGGCCCTGGTGCTGCCGGCCGCCCGGCGCGGCGGCTCGTGGGTCGCCGAACAGCAGCGGCGGCCCCGGCCCAGCCGGTGGACCACCGTACAGCGCGCCGGTGTCGACGCCGCACTCGTCGCCGTCGCGGTGCTGGCCTGGCTGCAGCTGCGCCAGTACGCCGGTCCGCTCACCCGGGTCGGCGGCAGCCTCGACATCGACCCGCTGCTGGTGGCCGCCCCGGTGGTGGGCGTGCTGGCGGCGACCGCGGTCTCGTTGCGGCTGCTGCCCGCGGCCACCCGGGTCGGGGTCGGCGCGGCCCAGCGCCGCGACTCGCACGCCACCCTGCTCGGCATGTGGCACGCGGACCGCCGGCCACACGCCGGCCCGGTCCTCCTGCTGGTACTCGCGGTCGCCGCCTCGGCGCTGGCCAGCTGCGTGGCCGCCTCGTGGCAGCGGTCGCAGCGGGACCAGGCGGCCCATGCGGTCGGCACGGACCTGCGCCTGACCCGGGCCGGCGGCGAACAGCTCCAACTGTCCACAGGGGACCTTGCCGGTCCCGGGGTACGGGCGGCGAGTACGGCGTACCGGACGAAACTCAACGCGGGCAACGAATCCGCCGAGCTGATCGCGATCGACACGGCAGCCGCGCCGGACGTCGTACGCCTGCGCGGCGATCTCGCCGAGCCGGACGCGTTGCGCCGGCTGGCCGCGGCCCGACCCGCCGTACCCGGCCAGGTGTTGCCGGCCGGCACCCGGCGGCTCACCGGGCACATCGGGTACGTGGCCCGGGTGCGCAACAACGTCGGCGAAGCCGTCCCCGGCGTGCTCACCGCGATCCTCGACGACGGCTCCGGCACGCTGTACCACCGCGAGCTGGGCCAGCCGCGGGCCGACGGCACGCTCGACTTC
>DASRRF010000318.1:0-3394 GCA_035695905.1 Micromonosporaceae bacterium
GCAAGATCACCGTGTCCCTTGAGGAGACCGCGTACCAGGCCGCGGTCGCCGCGGCGAAGGCCGCCGGGCTGAGCTTGTCCGCGTGGCTGTCCCGGTACGCCGAGCACCAAGCCCGGGTCGAGGAAGGGCTCCGGGCGGTCAACGCCTACCAGGCAGAGTACGGGCAACAGCCACCCGCGGGCACCGAGCTGATCCTGGACGAGCTCGGTGTCGGCGCGCCGGTGACCCCGGCCCGCGAGTCGGCGTCCGCGGCCGCGCTGGACCGGCTGCGCGACCGGGCGGCATAGCGGCCGCCGTGGGTGGGCTGGTCTACGACAGCGGCGCCCTGATCGCCGCGGCCCGGGGCGATGCGGGGGTATGGGCGTTGCACCGCGGCGCGCTGCAACGCAACGAGGTGCCGCTGGTCCTCGCGCCCGTACTCGCACAGGCGTTGGGTGCCACCGGCGGTACGGATCTGCTCACCCTGCTGCTGCGCGGCTGCGCGGTCGCGGACTTCCCGGCCGCGGCGGCGCGCGACGCGGGCCTGCTGCTGGCCCGCTCGCGTACCACAGATCTAGTGGCCGCCGCGGTCGTGCTGGCCGCGGTCGCCACCCGGTCCGCGGTGCTCACCGGTGATCCGGCGCCGCTGCTCGCGCTGGCCGACGCGCTCGGCGTACCGCTCGCGCTCGCGGCCCTCTGAGCGCCCGCGGGGGCGCCCGCTCGGGGGCGCCTGACCCGCGCGCGGCCGACAGCCGGCCCGGTTACGGCACCGGGGCGTGCCGGTCCCGCCGCGCCCGGGCTGCCTCGATGTGCGCCGCGAACAGCCGGAAGTCGGTCGAGTCCTCCGGGTGCCATTGAACCCCGAGCACGAAGGTCTTCGCCGGGTCCTCGGTCGCCTCGATCAACCCGTCCTGTGGGCTCCACCCCACCGGGGTCAGCCGGCCGGGGTCGGCGATCCCCTGATGGTGGAACGAGTTCACGATCACCTCGTCGCCCAGGATCTCCTGGCACTTCGAGCCCGGCGCGAAGCGCACCGGGTGCTGGCCGAACTTCGGCCCCGCGGCGGGCCGGTGGTAGTCGGTGCCGAGCACGTCCGGTAGGTGCTGGTGCAGCCAGCCACCGTACGCCACAGCCATCAGCTGCATGCCGCGGCAGATCCCGAAGATCGGCAGGTCGGCCTCGATCGCCGCGCGCATCATCAACAGCTCCGCGGCATCCCGATCGGGTTTGACATGTGCCGCCGGATGCGCACGCTCGCCGAAGAGGGTCGGGTCGATATCCGAACCACCGGCGAACACGATGCCGTCGATCCGTTCCAGGATATCGGTGTCGGGGTCGTCCGGCGTGATCAGCACCGCACGGCCACCGCTTTCGTGCACGCCGTGCACGTAGGACAGCGGCAACACGGCAGCGAACGTGTCCACGAGCCCGAACTGCGCCTCTTCGGCGTACGTCATGATGCCGATCACGGGCCTGGACACGGTCGCTCCCCCTCTGCCTCTGTGAGCAACCTACCCCGCGACCGCACGCCGGGCGCGCGCCGCCGCTCCGGCCGGCGCTCCCGCAGCGGCAACCAGCGCGGCAAACGGCCGGACGTCCGCCGCCTCTTCCGGATGCCACTGCACGCCGAGCACGAACCGCATGGCCGGATCCTCCACCGCCTCGATCACGCCGTCGCCGGCCCAGCCGGTGACCGCGAGCCGGCCGGGGTCGGCGATCGACTGGTGGTGGTACGAGTTGACCTCGCTGACCGGACCGAAGATCGCAGCGACCCGGCTGCCCGGCGCGAAGGTTGCCGGATGCGCCCCGAATACACCCGGCTCGGGCAAGTGTCCCGGATGCCCGACCGACTCCGGCAGGTGCTGGTCCAGCGCCCCGCCGTAGGCGACCGCGAGCAGTTGCATGCCGCGACATACCCCGAGCACCGGCAGGTCCACCGCGAGCGCGGCCCGCAGCAGAGCCATCTCGTTGGCGTCCCGATCGGGGCGGGTCACCGTCTCCGCATGCGGCTGCGCCGCGTACAGGTCGGGACCGACATCCGCACCGCCGGCCAGCACGAGCCCGTCAAGCCGGTCGATGACCGTGCTGGCCTGACCGCCGCCGGGCGGCAGCAGGATCGGGCAGGCACCCGCCGCCGCCACCACGTTCACATAGGTGTACGGAATGAGCGCCGCGCTCCGGTCCCACGGACCCCACCGCGCCCGCTCTACATAGCACGAGATCCCGATGACCGGCGTCATAGTGGGGTCACATATGCACCGGTAATCCCGCCGTCCACAACGAATGTGCTGGCGGTAATGAACGACGCGTCGTCGCTGGCGAGGAACGCGACCGCCGCGGCGATCTCGTCGGGCTCCGCGAACCTGCCCATGGGTACGTGCACCAGCCGGCGGGCGGCGCGCTCCGGATCCTTGGCGAACAACTCTTTGAGCAACGGTGTGTTCACCGGGCCCGGGCACAGCGCGTTGACCCGGATCCCCTCCCGGGCGAACTGGACACCCAGTTCACGGGTCATCGCCAACACCCCTCCCTTGCTGGCGGTGTACGAAATCTGGCTGGTCGCCGCGCCCATCAGCGCCACGAAGCTGGCGGTGTTCACAATGGAGCCTGCGCCCTGCCGGCGCATGTGCCCGATCGAGTGCTTACAACATAGGTAGACCGACGTGAGGTTGACCCGTTGGACCCGCTCCCAGGCGCTCAGTCCGGTGTCCACAATGGAGTCGTCGTCCGGCGGCGAGATGCCGGCGTTGTTGAAGGCGATATCGACCCGGCCATGCCTCCTGGCGACGCCGTCGAAAAGCTCCTGGACAGCCGCCTCGTCGGTGACGTCACACAGGTACTCCTCGCCCACCTCGCTCGCGATCGTGCGCAGCGCCTCACCGTTGATGTCGACGGCCACCACGAACGCGCCCTCCGCGGTGAACCTGCGCGCGGTTGCCAACCCGATGCCGCTGGCGGCACCGGTAACCACCGCTACCCGGTCCTGCAGACGACCCACTCAATCCTCCGTGCTGATGAAGACGTTCTTGATGTCGGTGAAGCTGTCCAGCGCGTCCGGGCCGAGCTCGCGGCCCAGCCCGGACTGCTTCACCCCACCGAACGGCGTCCAGTACCGCACCGACGAATGCGAGTTGACGCTGAGCGTGCCGGTCTCCACCGCCCGGGCGACCCGGATGGCCCGACCCACGTCGCGGGTCCAGATCGAGCCGGACAGCCCGTACTCGGTGTCGTTGGCCAGCCGTACGGCCTCCTCCTCGTCGGCGAACGGTAGGACCGAGACTACCGGCCCGAAAACCTCCTCCCGCCAGTGCCTGTCCATGGTGGAGTGTGCAAGTAGGACAGTCGGCGGATACCAGAAGCCTGGGCCGGACGGGCACGAGCCGCGGTACGCCACGTCCGCATCGTCCACATAGGA
>DASRRF010000319.1:0-2023 GCA_035695905.1 Micromonosporaceae bacterium
GGCACCGACACCGCGGTGACCGGGCAGTGGGAACGCGGTGACCCCGAGCAGACCGTCAGCGGCGTCACGCTGCAGGTCGGTACCACCCCCAGTGGCACCAACGACCTGGTCACCGCCCGACTGGCCGGCGCCAGCGTGGGCGCCAACGACGTGGACGGCGGGGTCACCAGCATCCTGTCCCCGGCCATCACGTTGCCGGCCACCGGCACCTTGACCCTGACGTTCAACTGGTACCTGGCCCACCTGAACAACGCCACCAGCGCGGACTTCTTCCGGATCTCCGTGGTCAACGGTGTCACCGTGACCCAGGTGTTCAACCAGGCCGGTGCCGCGGTCACCCGGGCCGGATCGTTTAGCAGCGCCAGTGTCAACCTGACCGGCTTCGCCGGGCAGACCATCCGGCTACGTATCGAGGCCGCCGACAACGCCACCGGCAGCCTGATCGAAGCCGGCGTCGACGACGTGAAGATCGCCCAAACCTAACCTCGGCGCACAACGGCGGCGGGTTCCTCCGGGAACCCGCCGCCTTCGGCCGGGGCCGGCCATGTCCGCCACGCGCCTTCTGCTCTGCCCACGATGCCGGGGACAGAGAGGCTCTGCCCCGGCAGGGTGGGCAGAGCAGAAGGCTGCAGCCGGAATACCGCGGGCCGGCTGCGAGGCTCAGCCGCCGAGCAGTTTCGCCTTCGCCGCCGCGAACTCCTCGTCGGAGAGCGCGCCGGACGCGCGAAGGTCGGCCAGCTCCTTGAGCTTCGCGGTCAGATCCGGTTGCCCACCAGCCGCCGGCAGAGCCGCCTGCTGCTGCGAAGCCTGCTCATCGGCCTGGGCCTGCGCGCGGTTGGCCGAGCGCCGGTTCATCCCACCGACCACCGCGGTTGCCGTACCGGCCACCACCGCCGTGCGCGCCATCGTGCCGATCAGGCCGGGACCCCGGCGTACCACCACCGGACGTCGAAGCATGTTCGCCCTCCTTAAGCTGCCGCGGTTGCCGCTTCGACCACCGCGTCCACGACCTCCGCCGGGATCCGCTCGCTGAACACGATCCGGCCGCCGCGCTGCGCCACCGCGTCGCGCAGCTCCCGCATCCAGGAGTGTTCGAAGAGGACCAGCAGGGCGGTGGTTCCCGGTCGCAAGGCGGCGGCCACGTCGGCCACGTCCTCCGGCGAGATCAACCCGTCGATGGCGTGGACAACCTCGTCGAACGCGCGGTACTCCGCGTCGTCGTCCAGCTCGCTCAGCTCCATCGAGCGGACCGAGCCATCCGGGTCCTTGACCACGATGAGGAGATCGACGATCCGGATCACTCCCCGCTCCACCTGCGCGCGCAACGCCGGCGGGAACCCGGTACCCAGGGAGGTGCCGGGGAACTCGACGGCCACGAACTCCACGGCACCGCGTCCCATGCAGGCGAGCTTAGTCCGTTTCGCGAATAATCGTCGTGAAAAACCTAAAATCAAAACCCAGCCGGGTGTACGCAACGAATCTTTGCCCGGACCCCGAACCACGCAACATTCCATCGGGTACGCGCAATCCTCCGCACTGTAGCGTCGCCGGCATGCTGGAGCTGATCAGCCGGCGTTACCTGATGTGCCGTCCCACCTACTTCGCGGTCAAGTACGCGATCAATCCGTGGATGGACCCGAGCGAGCCGGTCAACACCGAGCTCGCCATCCGGCAGTGGACGCAGCTGCGTACGGCGTACCAGACCCTCGGCCACACGGTCGACGAGATCGAGCCGCTGCCCGGGTTGCCGGACATGGTGTTCGCCGCCAACGGAGCCACGGTCATCGATGGCGTGGCGCTCGCCGTCCAGTTCCGCCACCCCGAACGCGCGGACGAGGCACCGGCGTACCGGTCCTGGCTGGAGCGCGCCGGCTTCGCCGTACACGAGTCGAAGCATGTCAATGAAGGAGAGGGTGACCTGCTCCTCGCGGGTGATGTGGTGCTGGCCGGCACCGGGTTTCGGACCTCGCACGCGGCACACGCACGGGCGCAGGAGGTCTTCGGCCGGCCGGTGATCACGCTG
>DASRRF010000320.1:0-11711 GCA_035695905.1 Micromonosporaceae bacterium
CTGCGCGGCTTCCGGATGGGCGGGAGGCCGCGACATCCTGAAAGTTGCGTCGATCTTGGCCCAGGCGGGCGCGGGCTACGTTGCCAGCGCGGTTTCGTCGGCGGGTTGCGTATCGGGGACCGCGGACCCCGCCGGGACCCGCCGGGCGAGCACGACCAGTGCCCACGGCACCCAGACCAGCTCCACGAGCACCCGCAGCCAGACCGGCCCGACCGGGATCCAGGGCAGCATGAACACCGATCGGTCGACGCCGTCCAGCAGCGCGATCACGCCGAGCGCCATCGTCAGCACACCGAAGGCCCGGCGCGTCACCCAACCGACCGCGAACGAGCCCGCGCCGAACAACACCAACCCGAGCCCGGACAGCACGGTGCCGTCGTACGCGGTACCGAAGACTCCGACCACGAGCCCGGCGAGCGCGGCCAGCATTCCGGCGCCGGCCGTACGGGAGCCGCGCAGGCGCCGCCACCACAGCCCGAACCCGATCAGCGCGAGCAGCACCGCCTCGCCGGCGGCGATCTGCACCTCCAGCCGGGCCAGCCCGCGGGCACCGAACCACTCGCAGTTGCCCGGGATGTAGCCGGTGGTCCAGTTGAACGTGTTGCACTGGTAGTTCTTGATGAGCTTCGCGGGTTCGGCGAGGTACCGCGCGGTGCCCAGCCCGGCCAGCCCGCCACTGCAGGCCGGAAGGGGCACCGGTTCGGAGTCCGAAGTGGACTGCCAGCAGTTGTCTAGGCCCTGGCCGTCCCACCAGAAGTCCAGCCCGTTCGGGCGCGACTCGCCGGACCGCGTGACGCCGAGATGGTTGGCGAGGAAGCGGTTGTGGTGCGAGGTGTCGAACTGCGCGCCCCAGCGGTTGTCCTTGCGTACGAACCCGGGTACCCACAGCAGGATGAACCCGGCGTACGAGTTGCCGTACACCCAGTTGTCCTGCCAGACGTTGTAGTTGCCGCCGGGATTGATGACCCCGGTGCCGGTGGGTATGCCGACGAACGGGCAGACGACGCCGTTCTCGTACCCCCGGTCCAGGTGCGGCTTGAAGCACGTGCCGTCCCGGATGTACCGGTAGTAGTCGGTGTTGTTGTCCGCGATCAGGTTCCGCTCGAACTTCGCGTGGTTCTGCGGCAGGCCAGGGTGGTTCGGGAAGGCCGAGTCGGTCGCCACCCCGGTGCCATTCTGGGTGAACTCGTTGTCGTGCGCCCACACCGAGTTCCCCGCGGTACCCGAGTAGCCGAGCGCGTTGTGGTGCGACTTGCAGCCGCGTACCTCGATCGCGTATCGGTCCACATTGAACTTACGAGTGGCGTTGAGGTTGGACGCCGCCCCGGGATACACGCCGGAGTCGCCGTTCCCATAAGCTTCGCAGTCGGTGTAGAGGCCGTGGTCGTCGGCGAACGTCAGGAAACCGTACTCGTCGTTCCACCGCCCGATGGAGTGGTCGATGACGAACCCATCGGTCTCCAGCACATAGATGGCGTTGAACGTGGTGCGCTGCGCGGTGAGGTTCTTCACGTAGAAGCCATTGGCCCGGTCGGCCCGGATCCCGTTGAGCCTCTTGAACTGCGCGTCGAGTACGACATCCTCGGGCTGCGCGCCGGTGCCCTCAATCTGCAATTCCTTCTTGTCCAGTACGGCGACCAGGTTCTGCACGTTCGGGCAGCGCAGTTGCTGCTCCCAGGAGAGCACCTGGTAGAGGTGGTTGCCGGCCCACGGCGCGTCCAGGTTCGCGCACCCGCCGGTCGGCTCGGCCAGGCTGGGTTCCTCCTGGTAAAGGCCGGGCAGTACGAGGATGTTCGTGCCGGGCAGCCGGGCGTTGTTCACGGCTTCCTGAACGTGCCGGTACCCGTCCCGCTGGCATTCATCCCAGAGCGTCAGGTTGCGATCGCGCAGCGTCTGGTCGAAGCCGGCCACCCGCCGCTCGAAGTCGGCCCGGTCGCTCTTGCACACGAGCAACTTCGGCCCGTCGGTCCGGTACGCCGGCACGTGGCCCGAGCCGTCCGGCATCTTCGGCTCGCGCTCGTCGTGGGCGGCCGCCATCGCCGGTGGCAGGCCGATCACCGCGGCCGAGACAATCACGAGTACGGCGAGAGCCCGCGTCATACCCATGCCCGCGGATCGTAGAGAAAGTTTCGCGTTTGAGCTAGGGCCGGCTATCCGTCGCCGTCCTCGTCGCGCCGGCGCAGCTCCTCCTCGCGCCGGCGCAGGTCCTCCTCCCAGCGCTGCAGCAGCTCGGCGTCCTCGCGCTGCTGTTTGCGCAGGGTACGCAGGAAGTCCGGGTCGTCGTCCGGGCTGGACCGCCGGACCGGGCGCTGGGCCTCCGGGAACCCGTTGCCGGGCGCCCACACGCCGGCTCGCGGACCGGTGGACACCGGCCGCCCGGCCACCAGCCAGGCGATCGGCCCGACCGGGGAGAACAGCAGGATGATGAAGACCCAGGCCACCCTGGGCAAAGCGCGGATAGCGCCGTCCTCCGCGGAGAGGCAGTCGATCAGGGCGATGACGACGAGCGCCATGTCGATCAGGAAGAAGAACGGGAACAGCCGACCCATGCCGCCATCATGACGCGGTTCCCGTCCTCAGGCCGCCCCGAAAGCGGTCAGCAACACCCCTAGGACCGCGTACCCGGTGACGGCGAGAGCGAGCACGGCCAGCAGGCGGCCGGCGGCGCCCGGGCCCGACGGCGGCATCGCCAGCACCCGCCGCCGGCTCAGCCCGACGACGGCGAGCCACAGCGCGAATGCCCCGACGAGCGCCAGCAGCCTGGCCGGAGTCGCCGCCGGCAGCACCGCGAGGCGTGCGGTGAGCAGCGCGATGACGGTGACCGCGAGGCAGGTACGGCGCCAGGCCAGCCGGGTGCGCTCGGCCTGCAGACCCGCGTCGCGGCGCCGGCCAAGCGCGCCCCCGCCAAGGGCGCCAGGGTCAGAGCCGCCGCTCACCCGGCCAACCCGGCGAGCACGGTCACCACGAGCAGCGCGGCACCGGCACCGACGGCGATCGCGAGCAGCGCCGGAAAGCGGGACGGCGGCAGGTCCTGGCCGAGCCGGATGGCCCGTTCCGCCCGTACCCACCGGTCGACGGCGCGCAGCGCGCAGATCCCGCCCAACGCCATCAGCGCGATGGCCAGGATCTCCCGCAGGTGCCTGATGCCGAACGGCGGAAGCAGCTGGGCCACCGCCAGGCCACCGCCGATGAGGGCCAGCCCGGTACGGATCCAGGCGAGGAACGTGCGCTCGTTGGCCAGCGAGAAACGGTAGTCCGGGGTCGTGCCGACCTGGTCAACCTCGCGCGGGTCGAGCCACCGCCTGATCGCACCGAACACGACAGCGATTATTCGCCCCGGCCAGTGGCCACGGCCGGACCCGACCACATTGCCCGTACCGTGTCCCGCACGCAGAGCTCGCGTAGCCGCCCGCAGTGACATCTGTGGTCGTCCGGTGGGTCGAGCCGGCGATGTTCCCGGGGAACGGTGTTCATGCTCAGTCGACGGTGTGCCGGCCGGGACATGACGGGGGTGATCTCCATCACTCTGCCCGGCGCGAGATCATGAATCTACCCGCGGGTAACATAACCCGCGGCGCACCGGGAAACCCGCCCATGCGAGGCTGGCCGGGAGCCATCGGCCGAGCGAGAAACTGGGAGGCAATGAACATCGTCGTACTCGTCAAGCAGGTGCCGGACTCCGGCGCGGAGCGCAGTCTGCGTACTGACGACAACACCATCGACCGCGGGTCGGCCAACAACGTCATCAACGAGATGGACGAGTACGCCATCGAGGAGGCGTTACGGATCAGAGAGGCGCACGGCGGCGAGATCACCATCCTCACCGTCGGGCCGGACAAGGCCGCCGAGTCGATCCGCAAGGCCCTGTCGATGGGGCCGGACAAGGCCGTCCACGTGCTCGACGACGCGATGCACGGCTCCTGCGCGCCGGCCACCTCGGCGGTCATCGCGGCCGCGCTCGGCACCCTGTCGCCCGACCTGATCCTCTGCGGCTCCGAGTCGACCGACGGCCGCGTCCAGGTCATGCCGCACATGCTGGCCGAGCGGCTCGGCATCGCCGCCCTCACCGGCGCGCGCAAGCTGGTCGTCGACGGCGCGACGCTGACCATCGAGCGGCAGACCGAGGAGGGGTACGAGGTCGTCACGGCGGCAACGCCCGCGGTGGTGTCCGTATGGGACACCATCAACGAGCCGCGCTACCCGTCGTTCAAGGGGATCATGGAGGCGAAGAAGAAGCCGGTCCAGACGCTGTCCCTGGCCGACCTCGGGATCCCGACCGGTACCGTCGGCTTCGCCGGCGCGACGAGCCAGGTCGTCGAGCACAGCAAGCGCCCGGCCCGCTCGGCCGGTACCAAGGTCCCCGACGACGGCACCGGCGGCGTCCAGCTCGTCGAGTTCCTGGCCGCCGAGAAGTTCGTGTGAGGGCGGCAGACATGGCTGAGGTTCTCGTTGTCGTCGAGCAGTCCGCCGGCGCGGTCAAGAAGGTCACGCTGGAGCTGCTCACGCTGGCCCGGGAGATCGGCACGCCCGTCGCGGTCGTCCTGGGCGGTCCCGGCGCGGCCGCACCACTCATGGACAAGCTGGGGGAGTACGGCGCAGCCAAGGTCTTCACCGCGGAACACGACGACCTGGACGGCTACCTGGTCGCGCCGAAGGCCGCCGTGCTGGCCCAGCTGATCAGGGATACCAGGCCCGGTGCGGTACTGCTCGCCGCCACCCAGGAGGGCAAGGAGATCGCCGGCCGGCTCGCCGTCAAGCTGGACAACGGGTTGCTCACCGACGCGGTCGCGGTCTCCGCCGACGGCGTGGCCACCCAGGTGGTGTTCGCCGGTTCGACGATCGTGAAGTCGCGCGTGACCCGCGGGCTGCCGCTGGTCGCCGTACGCCCCAACTCGGTCACCCCGGTCGCCACCCCGGCCAGCCCGGAGGTCGTCGCGCTGGACGTCAGCGTGCCCGAGCAGGCGAAGCTCGCCAGGGTGGTGGACCGGGTGGCCGAGGCGAAGGGCGCCCGGCCCGAACTCACCGAGGCCTCCGTGGTGGTCTCCGGTGGGCGGGGCGTCGGCAGCGCGGAGAACTTCGCGATCGTCGAGGAGCTCGCGGACCTGCTCGGTGGCGCGGTCGGCGCGTCCCGGGCGGCCACCGACTCCGGGTTCTACCCGCACCAGTTCCAGGTCGGGCAGACCGGCAAGACGGTCTCGCCACAGCTCTACGTCGCGGTCGGCATCTCCGGCGCGATCCAGCACCGGGCCGGCATGCAGACCAGCAAGACCATCGTCGTGGTGAACAAGGACGCCGAAGCGCCGATCTTCGAGTTGGCCGACTTCGGCGTGGTCGGAGACCTGAACAAGGTGGTACCACAAGCCATCGAAGAGATCCGCAAGCGGCGCTGACGCTTGCAAGATCTGTGGGAAGGCTCCGCCGGAAGATAGGCTGAGCGCGATGGCTTACTTCGATCACGCTGCCACGACGCCGATGCTCCCGGAAGCGCTGGATGCCTACCTGGCCACCGCGCGGGACGTCGGCAACGCTTCGTCGTTGCACGCCGCCGGCCGCTGCGCGCGCCGCCGGGTCGAGGAGTCGCGCGAGTGCATCGCCGCGACCCTCGGCGCCCGGCCGTCCGAGGTGATCTTCACCGGTGGCGGTACGGAGGCCGACAACCTCGCGGTCAAGGGGATCTTCTGGGCGCGGCGCGACCAGGATCCCCGCCGTACCCGGGTGGTGGCCAGCTCGATCGAGCACCACGCGGTGCTCGACGCGGTGGAGTGGCTCGCCGGCCACGAGGGCGCCCAGGTCACCTGGTTGCCGGTGGACCACGCCGGCCGGGTCGACTCCGCGGCGCTCGCCGCCACGCTGGACGCCCACCACGACGAGATCGCCGTGGTCACCGCGATGTGGGCCAACAACGAGGTCGGCACCCTGCAGCCGGTGTCCGAGCTGGCGGCGATGGCCTCCGAGCGCGGCATCGCGTACCACACCGACGCGATCCAGGCGGTCGGCCAGGTGCCGGTGGACTTCGCCGGCTCCGGTGCCGCCGCGCTCACCGTCACCGGGCACAAGCTGGGCGGACCGATCGGGGTCGGCGCGCTGCTGCTCGGCCGGGATGTCGCGTGCACCCCGCTGCTGCACGGCGGCGGGCAGGAACGCGACGTACGCTCCGGCACGCTGGACGCACCCGGCATCGTCGCGTTCGCCACCGCGGTGGAGATGAGCGTCAAGAGCCAGCAGGAGTACGCGACGCGGGTGGGCGGGCTGCGCGACGAGCTGGTCACCCGGGTACGCGCCGCGGTGCCGGACGCCATCTACAACGGGGATCCGGTCGACCGGCTGCCCGGCAACGCGCACTTCTCGTTCCCCGGCTGCGAGGGGGATGCCCTGCTGTTGCTGCTGGATGCCCAGGGCATCGCCTGCTCGACGGGTTCGGCGTGCTCGGCCGGGGTGGCCCAGCCGTCGCACGTGCTCATCGCGATGGGCGCGGACGCGGCCCGAGCCCGGTCGACCCTGCGCTTCACGCTCGGCCACACCAGTACCGCGGCGGACGTCGATGAGCTGATCGCCGCGCTGCCCGGCGCGGTGGAGCGGGCCCGGCGGGCCGGTGCGATCAAGTCCCGCCGGGTCGAGAAGTAGCCTGGGTTCATGCGGGTACTGGCCGCCATGTCCGGCGGGGTCGATTCGGCGGTTGCCGCCGCGCGCGCGGTCGACGCCGGGTACGACGTGACCGGCGTGCACCTGGCGTTGAGCATGAACCCGCAGACCTACCGCTCCGGTGCCCGGGGCTGCTGCACGTTGGAGGACTCCCGGGATGCCCGCCGGGCCGCGGACGTGATCGGCATCCCGTTCTACGTGTGGGACATGGCCGAGGAGTTCCGCGCCGGCGTCGTGGATGACTTCGTCGCCGAGTACGCGGCCGGCCGTACCCCCAATCCCTGCCTGCGCTGTAACGAGAAGATCAAGTTTTCCGCGGTGCTGGACCGGGCACTGGCCTTGGGTTTCGATGCGGTGGTCACCGGGCACCATGCCCGGCTCGGGCGCGACGGCCTGCTGCGCCGTTCGGTGGATGCCGGCAAGGACCAGTCCTACGTGCTCGCCGTGCTCACCGCGCAGCAGCTGGCGTACTCCATCTTCCCGCTCGGTGACTCCACGAAGGCCCAGGTACGGGCGGAGGCCTCCGATCGCGGGCTGGCGGTCGCCGACAAGCCCGACTCGCACGACATCTGCTTCATCGCCGACGGGGACACCCAGGGCTTCCTGCGTGGCCGGCTGGGCGGTACGCCGGGCGACATCGTGGACACCTCCGGTGCGGTGCTCGGCCGGCACGACGGTGCGTACGGCTACACCGTCGGGCAGCGCCGCGGGCTGCACCTGGACCACCCGGCGCCGGACGGCCGGCCGCGGTACGTACTGTCGATCACCCCGGTGACGAACACCGTGACGGTCGGCCCGGCCGAGGCGCTCGATGTGTCCACTGTGTACGGTGACCGCCCGGTCTGGCACGGAGCGGCCCAGCCGGTGGAGTGCGAGGTGCAGTTGCGCGCGCACGGCACGCCGTTGCCGGCCCGGGTGACGGTGACCGGCGCCCGGCTGACCGCCGAGCTGCACCGGCCGGCCCGCGGGATCGCCACCGGCCAGGCGGTCGTGGCGTACCGCCCGGACCCGGCCGGCGACGTGGTGCTCGGCTCCGCGACGATCGCCGCCACCTCGACCGATCCATCCCGGCCATCCGATAGCGTGGCGCAGTGCTCACCCAGGACCAGCTCCACCTCGCGTACGGCGAGCTCCCGCAGCGTGACCTCGGCCAGCTGAAGGTGGTGTCCGGGCGGGTCGTCGCGTGCGATGCGCTCACCCTGCAGTCGGCGGAGCCGTTCGTGCAGACGGTGCCGCCCGGCAGCCATCCGGTCCGGCTGATCAGCACCGCGGAGACCCCGTACGCCGCGGCCGTGCTGGTCTGCGCGCCGGGCCGGCCGGTCCGCTGGGCGCTGGCGGTCACCGCGTCCGACGGCGATCCCGACGCGCTGGCGCCGGACGAGGTCTACGGCTATCCGGTCGGCGCCGGCATGGGCTGTTTCATGGACGAGCGGGCGACCCCGCTGTGGGAGGCGGAGACCGACGCGTACGACGGTACGCACTACGACGACCTCATCGAAGACCATCTGTTGGATCTGCCGGAGCGGGACTGGGCCAACTATGTGATCGGGTCGCACCGGACCGTTGAGCACGCGGTTGCCGTGTCGAACCCGGACGCGCTGAACATCGTGCTGTTCCGGTCCGGTTTCGGCGACGGTGTCTACGGCACGTACGCCGGGCTCGACGAGGACGGCCGGCTGCTGTGCCTACTGACGGACTTCGCCCTATGAGCGAGCCGGCGGGTTTTCCGTGGGCGGCCGGCAGCGCCACCGGGATCGGCTCGCTGCCCGGTACGGACATCGTCGAGGCGGTCAGGCTGGTGCTCGGCGAGCTGCCCGACCTGCCGCACCTGCCCGAGCTGCCGGCCCGCGGCCCGGGCGCGGACATCATCGGCCGGACCGCCGGGTTCCTGGTCGACCTGCCGGTCGAGCTGTACGCCGGGCGCTGGCGGGTCGCCAGCCGGCCCGGGCGGGACCTGCGCCGCATCCGGGATCTCGCCGAACGGGACATCGACGCGCTGACCGGGGCCGCCGACGGGTTCGCCGGGCCGGTGAAGCTTCAGGTGGCCGGGGTGTGGACGATGGCCGCGTCGCTGGAGCTGCCCGGCGGTGGGCCGCTGCTGCGTGATCCCGGCGCGGTCCGCGATCTGACCGCCTCGCTCGCCGAGGGGGTACGCGCCCATGTGTCCACTGTGGCCACCCGGCTGCCCGGCGCTACCGTACTGCTCCAACTCGACGAGCCGTCGCTGCCCGCGGTGCTGGCCGGCCACGTGCCGACCGAGAGCGGGTTCGGCGCGCTGGCACCGGTGCCGGATGCGGATGCCGCCGGTGCGCTGAGGTCTATTGTGGACAGTGCGGGTGCGCCGGTGCTCGTGCACTGCTGTGCTGACTCCGTACCGGTGCGGTTGTTGCGGGACACCGGAGCGTGTGCGGTCGCGATCGACCTGGACCTGGTCGGTGATCTGGATGCGTTGGGCGAGATGCTCGATGCCGGGCTCGGGCTGCTGGCCGGCGCCGTGCCCACCCGGCCGCCGTCGGTCGGTGCGGCGCCGTCCGCGGCGTCAACCGCCGATCGGGTACGACGGCTCTGGCGCGACCTGAGCCTGCCCGCGGACCGGATGCCGGAGCAGGTGGTGGTGACCCCGGCGTGCGGGCTGGCCGGGGCGACGCCGGAGTACGCCCGGGCCGCGCTGACCGCGTGCCGCGAGGCCGGCCGCCGCCTGGTCGGCGAGGCGTGATCGCAGGAACGTACAGAAATGTAGGAGTACACTTCTAAGAAACGTACCCCTACATCCGGAGCTTGCATGATCGCCAAGCCGGACCGCGTCTTTGACCGGGTCTTCGAGTGGCGCCAGCTCGCCGGGTTCGCCGGGCGCCCGGCCGACCGCGCGCGGCTCGGCGTGGTCAGCGGGCGGCGCCGGCAGGGAAAGACCTTCCTGTTGGAGGCGTTGGCCCGGCAGACCGGCGGGTTCTATTTCGGCGCTACCCAGGCCACCGAGGCGGAGTCGCTGCGCCTGTTCGGGGACGGGTGGGGAACGTACCTCGCGGCTGCCGTCCCGCCGCGGTTCGCCGATTGGGACGAGGCCATAAGGTTTCTGTTCCGGGCTGCCGCATCCCACCGGGGACCGGTTGTCATCGACGAGTTTCCGTATCTCAGCAAGGCATCGCCGGCCCTCCCGTCGATCATCCAGCGGGAGGTGGACCGGGCGGCTTCACACGGTGGCGGCCCGGCACTGCTGCTCTGCGGATCCGCGATGTCGGTGATGGGCAGCCTGCTCGCCGGTAGCGCCCCGCTCCGCGGGCGAGCCAGCCTCGAGCTTATGGTGCGCCCGTTCGAGGCACCGCTCGCCGCGCGCTTCTGGGGGATCGGCGACCCGGCGCTGGCGGTCCTGCACCACGCCGTGGTGGGCGGGACCCCGGCGTACCGCCGGTTTGTCAACGATGACTCGCCGCGGAGTTCCGGCGAGTTCGACGACTGGCTGCTGCGTACTGTACTCAACCCGGCCACGCCGCTGTTCCGCGAGGCCCGGTACCTCCTGGAGGAGGAGGCGGAGGTCCGCGACACCGCGCTCTACCACTCGATCCTCGCGGCGGTGGCCTCCGGCAACGCCACCCGAGGCGGTATCGCGAACTACATCGGGCGCAAGGCCACCGACATCGGGCACCCGCTCAACGTGCTTGAGGACTGTGGGCTGTTGCGCCGGGAGTCGGACGTGTTCCGCGCCGGGCGGTCGACGTACCGGGTTGCCGAGCCGCTGGTCACCTTCTACCAGGTCGTCATGCGGCCGCGCTGGGGTCTGCTGGAGAGCGGGCGTGCGGAGGTGGTCTGGCGGGATGCCAAGTCTCGTTTCCTCGCCCAGGTCGTCAGGCCGCATTTCGAGCAGATGTGCCGCGACTTCGCCGCGGTGGCGCCGCCCGAAACATTTGGTGGGCTGCCGGGTGAGGTGGGCGCCGGGGTGGTCGCCGATCCGTCACGCCGGAGCCAGATCGAGGTCGACATCGCCGTACTCGCGCCGGTGGAGCCCGGCGAGCCGCGGCGGATCCTGTCCCTCGGCGAGGTCAAGTGGGGTGACGTCCTGGGCATGCGGGACGTCGAGCGGCTCCGCCGGGCACGGGATCTGCTGACCCAGCGCGGGTACGACACCCGTGACACGGTGCTCGCCTGCTACAGCGGCGTGGGCTTCGAGCCTGCCCTCGATGCCGCGCCCGGCGTTCTCACCGTGCAGCCGGCTCAGCTCTACTCCAGGTGACCCCACCCGCCACGCCCGTACGCTCCCGGAACGGTTTTGTCGGTGGTCGGGGTTACCGTTCGGGGGTGTCTGAGGAGGCGATACCCCAGAAAGTGACCGCTGCGCAGGCCCGCGCAGCCGGTGGCGAGCCGCCGCCGGAGGCCCGCGAGCGGCATGCGGCGCTGAGCCAGGAGATCGAGGAGCACCGGTACCGCTACTTCGTGCTCGATGCGCCCACCTTGGCCGACGGGGCGTACGACCTGTTGATGCGCGAGCTGACCGCGCTGGAGGAGCGCTATCCGGCGCTGCGTACGCCGGACTCGCCGACGCAGAGTGTCGGCGGCACGTTCTCCACGCTGTTCACCGCGGTGCAGCACGCCGAGCGGATGATGTCGCTGGACAACTCGTTCAGCGACGAGGATCTGGCCGCGTGGGCGGAGCGCACCGAGCGGGACGCCGGCGGTCCGGTGCGCTACCTGTGCGAGCCGAAGGTGGACGGCCTGGCCATCAACCTGACCTACGAGGGCGGCGTGCTGGTTCGCGCGGCGACCCGTGGCGACGGGTACACCGGCGAGGACGTGACGAACAACGTGCGTACCATCGCCGCGGTGCCCAAGCGGTTGGCCGGCAAGAAAACCCCGGACCTGATGGAGGTACGAGGGGAGATCTACTTCCCGATCGAAGAGTTCGCCGGGCTGAACGCCACGCTCGTCGAGCAGGGCCGGGCGCCGTTCGCCAACCCGCGCAACGCGGCGGCGGGATCGTTGCGGCAGAAGGATCCGCGGGTCACCGCGACCCGGCCGCTGCGGCTGGTCGTACACGGGATCGGGGCGCGTCGCGGCTTCGAGCCGAAATCCCAGTC
>DASRRF010000321.1:0-4249 GCA_035695905.1 Micromonosporaceae bacterium
CGCTGCTGCTGCCCGCCGGAGAGCTTGCCCGGATAGACGTCTCGCTTGTCCGTCAGGCCGACCCGCTCGAGCAGGAGCTCGCCGGACTGAACGGCGACCTTCTCCGAGATCTTCCGGACCCGGATCGGCGCCTCGATCACGTTCTCGAGCGCGGTCTTGTGCGGGAAGAGGTTGAAGCGCTGGAAGACGATTCCGATCTCCGCCCGCTGGCGGGCGATCGAGGCTTGCGAGTCCTCGACCAGCCTGCCGTCGCGCTCCCGGTAGCCGATCAGGTGCCCGTTCACCTCGATGCGGCCGGAGTCGATCCTCTCCAGATGGTTGATGCAGCGCAGGAACGTGGACTTGCCCGAGCCGGACGGCCCGATCACGCAGCAGACCTGGCCCGGGTCCACGGTCAGGTCCACGCCGCGGAGCACCTCCAGGTGCCCGAAGGACTTGTGCACATTCTCCGCTCGTACCATCGGGGTCGTCTCGGTCATCAGTGCTCCGCGGACAGGTCGCGCAGGTGCTGCCGGGCGCGGGCGGCCTCGCCGTACCCGCGGGAGAAGCGCTTCTCCACGAAGTGCTGCCCGACGAGCAGGATGCTGGTCAGGAAGAGGTACCACAGGCAGGCCGCGACGTACATCGGGAAGGGCAGGAAGTACTGCTTGCCGACCGAGTCCAACCGGTTGAACAGCTCAGCGCTGATCGGCACATACAGCACCAGCGAGGTGTCCTTGAGCATGGCGATCGTCTCGTTGCCGGTCGGCGGCACGATCACCCGCATCGCCTGCGGCAGCACGATCCTCCGCATGATCTTGCTGCGGCTCATCCCGAGCGCGGCCGCCGCCTCGAGCTGGCCGGAGTCCACCGACTTGATGCCGGCCCGGACGATCTCCGCCATGTACGCCGCCTCGGACAGCGACAGCGCCAGGATGCCGGCGGTGAAGCCGGTGAGCACGTCGAGGGTGTCAAAACCGAACAACCGCAAGTTCAGATCGTGTACCCCGAACAGCGCGCCCAACTGCCGGTCGAAGGGTACACCGAGCTCCAGCCGCCGCCACAGGATCGCCAGGTTCCCGAAGACCGCGAGCAGGACCAGCCGCGGCACCGACCGGAAGAACCACGTGTAGACCCACGACACGCTGCGCAGAATCGGGTTGTCCGACAACCGCATGATGCCGATGCCCACGCCGAGCACGATGCCCAGCGCCATGGAGGCGATGGTCAGCACGATCGTGCCGCGCAGCCCCTCGATGATCGGCGGCCGGAACATGTTGTCGACCATGAACGACCAGTGGAACTGCCCGTTCGTGACGAGCGTGTGCGCGAACATCAGGGCGAGGATCGCGATCACGGCGACCGCGACCCACCGGCCGGGGTGCCGTACGGGCACGGCCTTGATCAACTCGGCTCGTGCCCGTACCGCGGGTGTCTCGTCGGCCATGTTCAGGTCACGGGTTGATCGCCGGGTCGGTGATCGCGCCGCCCTGAACGCCCCAGTTCTGCAGGATCTTCTGGTAGCTGCCGTCCACGATCAGCGCCTTGACCGCGTCCCGGATCGCCTCGGCGAACTGCTGCTGGTCCTTGCCGACCACGTACCCGTACGGGGCCGCGTCGTAGACATCACCGACCGTCTCAAGCTGACCGGCGGACTGCTTCACCGCGTACGCGCCCACCGGCGAGTCGGCCAGCATCGCGTCATCCTTGCCGGTGACCACGGCGTTGGTCGCGGTGTCCTGGCCGGGGAACTGGTCGATGACAATCGCCGGCTTGGACGCGTCCGTGCACTTCTTCGATCTGGCCGTGACGTCAGCGACCTGTACGGTGTCCTTCTGTACCGCGATCTTCTTGCCGCACGCGTCGTCGACCTTCACGCCGGACGGGTTCCCGGTCTTCGCGGCCCACTGCGTACCAGCGTTGAAGTAGCTGATCATCAGCGACTGCGCCTTGCGCTCCGGGTTGATCGTGAATGACGAGACTCCCAGCTCGTACTTCCCGGACTGGGTCACCCCGGGGATGATGTCGCCGAAGCCGCTCTTGATCCACTCGGTCTGTAGACCGAGCTTGGCCGCGACGGCGTTGAACAGGTCGACGTCGAACCCGACGATCTTCCCGTTGTCCTCGAACTCGTTCGGCGCGTACGTGGAGTCCGTACCGATCTTGATTTTGCCGTCGGACTTGATCGCGTCCGGTACCTTCGCCGCGAGCGCTTGGTCGACCGTGGAGGACGGCTGCGTACCGCCCGGATTGTCGTTCTTCTTCTCGCCGCACGCGGCCAGCACGATGGCCAGCGCCGCCACCCCAACGGCGGCGTAAACCGGGCGTGCACGCCGAATATTCAGAAACATCCCCAAAACCTCCGTTACCAAATGAACACCACCGTAATACCTCGGCTCATTCAGGCAACGCCGAGGTAGGCGTCCTTCACCGCCGGATCGTGCAGCAGCGCCTGGCCGGTCCCGCTCTTGACGATGTGCCCAGTCTCCAGGACGTACGCCCGATGCGCGCGGCTGAGCGCTTGTTGGGCGTTCTGCTCGACCAGCAGGATCGTCGTACCGTCGGCATTGATCTCTGAAATAATCTTGAAAATCTGCTGGATCAGCATCGGGGCCAGGCCCATCGACGGCTCGTCGAGCAGCAGCAACTTGGGCCGGCTCATCAGCGCCCGGCCGATGGTCAGCATCTGCTGCTCGCCACCGGAGAGCGTGCCGCCGGCCTGCTTGCGGCGTTCGGCCAGGCGCGGGAAGAGTTCGAACACCCGGGCCAGATCGGCGACGATCGCCGGCCGGTCCCGCCGGGTGTAGGCACCCATCTCCAGGTTCTCGACCACCGACATGCCGGGGAAGATGCCCCGACCCTCCGGCGCCTGGCTGAGCCCGCGGACCACCCGCAGGTCAGGGCGCAACCGGGTGATGTCCTCGCCGTCGAACACGACCCGCCCGGCGGCCAGCGGGCGGATCCCGGATATCGCCCGCATGGTGGTGGTCTTGCCGGCGCCGTTCGCACCGATCAGGGCCACGATCTCGCCCTGTTCGACGTGCAGGCTGACCCCGTGCAGCGCCTTGATCCGCCCGTACAGCAGGGTGAGGTCGGTGAGCTCAAGCAGCATCGGTCGGCACCCCCAGGTACGCCGCGATCACCTTCGGGTCGTCGCGAACCTCGGCCGGAGTTCCCTCGGCGATCTTCTTGCCGAACTCGAGTACCACAATGCGCTCAGTCACCCCCATCACCAGCCGCATGTCGTGCTCGATCAGCAGTACGGTCACCCCGCGGTCGCGGATCGCCCGGATCAACGCGAGCAGCTCCGCCTTCTCCGCCGGGTTGAAGCCGGCGGCCGGCTCGTCGAGGCAGAGCAGAGTCGGTTCGGTGGCCAGCGCGCGGGCGATTTCCAACCGGCGCTGCTCGCCGTAGGACAGGTTGCGGGCCAGCTCGCCGGCCCGGCGCTCGATCCCGGCGAACCGCATCAGCTCCATCGCGACCCCGCGGGCGGCCCGCTCCTCGGCGTAGTGCCGGGGTATCCGCAGCAGCGCGCCCGGCACGCTCGTCTTGTGCCGGGCATCCGCACCGACGAGCACGTTCTCCAGCGCGGTCATCTCCGGGAAGAGCCGGATGTTCTGGAACGTCCGGGCGATCCCCGCCCTGGTGATCTGGTACTTCTTCCGGCCGTTCAGCCGCTGGCCGCGAAACTGGATCAGCCCGTACGTCGGCGGGAAGACCCCGGTGATCGCGTTGAAGCAGGTCGTCTTGCCGGCCCCGTTAGGCCCGATCAGCCCGAGGATCTCGCCCTCGCGCAGCACGAAGCTGACCTTGTCCAGCGCCACCACGCCGCCGAACCGCACGGTCAGCTCGGTGACCTCCAGCAGCGGGGCGGCCAGCACCGGTGCACCCGGCTCACTCACCGACGATCACCTCCTTCGCGCGGTCGCGCAGCTCCAGGGAGCGCCGCCGGCTCGGGATCAGGCCGGTCGGTCGTACTATCATGATCACAATAAGCAACAACCCGAAGAACATGAACCGGTACTCGTAGAGGTCCTGCCCGCCGAGGAAACCCGGCGCCTTGATGCCGCGCAGCCGCTCCGGGATGTACGCGATGAGCGCTCCGCCCAGGATCACCCCGACCGTGTTGCCGGCCCCACCCATGATCACGCCGGCCAGCACCAGGATCGAGAAGAGCAGGTCGAAGTTGGCCGAGTTGATGAAACCCTGCTCCCCGGCGAACAGCGCGCCGGACAGCCCGCCGACCGCCGCGCCGATCGCGAACGCCCAC
>DASRRF010000322.1:0-2186 GCA_035695905.1 Micromonosporaceae bacterium
TGGCCGGCGTACTCGGTGCCGCCGGTGCGATCCTCGCGCTGGCTAACGCGTACCCGCAGGAGTGTGTGGCTGCCTTCGACGGCGACGCAACGGCCCAACGGCGGCTGCTGGACGCGCACCTGGCGGCCAAGACCCGGTTCCCGCACGGCCTGAAGGCGGTGGTGGCCGAGCGGTTCGGCACGTCGACCGCGGCCCGGATGGGCTGACCGTTCACGGATCTGCGCGGGAGGCGATGATCACCCGGTTGCCGTCCGGGTCCACGACGGTCGCCATCCGTTCCCCCCAGGGTTGGTCGGCCGGCTCCTGCACCACCGGGACGCCGCCGCTGCGCAGCCGGCCGAGCGCGGCGTCACAGTCATCCGTGTAGACCCACAGCGTGACTCGATCGTTGCGGGAACCGGTACGTCACGTCGCCACCGAGCCGGTCGCGGTAGAAGCCCAGCGAACGCGCCACGTCGGGTGTCGACAGGATCGGGAAGAGCTCGTCGAACATCTGGTTACCCCCTTCTCACCGGCCTGACGAACGGTACGGCGGTGACTTCGGCAGCACTCAGCTTTACATAATGTCAATTATCGACCAACGGGCAGCAGCGTCCTCGGTGAGGTGGCGGACGCCGACGACCATGTCCGGGCGGGGTGTTGGACTATGCCGGCGCGCAGCCCGGCCGGGTTGTCGAGGTAGGCGCCGGCTAGCACCGCGCGGCGCTCCTTCAATAGAGGTTGGCCTATCCATCCCAAATTCCGGGTCGGTTATTGGGGCGGATAGGCCAACGTCTATCGGCGGCACGGCTCATGATCGACCTCGGCAGGCCCGCCGCACTCAGTGAGACCTTCACGGAGAGCAGCCTGACCTTCATCGGTGTGTCTCGGCGAAACTGTCGGTGGCGCCTGGTAGGAAGGGCATCAATCAAACAGATGTACGGAGGGATGCCATGGCCACCGCCGTGCGAGCAGAGCTGCACGACAAGAACGGGGTCCGCGGCCTGTCGCCGCAGGATCTGGTAGCAATCCGGGACACGCTGGCCAACGGACGCAAGCCCAGGGTGCAGTTCACCGAGACCGCCGGCCAGGTCGCCGGCCAGACCGGGCAGGTCGTCGAGTTGACCGATCCGGCACTGTCCGACGAGTGGGTGGTGGTCCGCTTCGGCAAGGATGAGCTGCCCTTCTCCCCTGCCGATCTGGCTATGCCCGGCAAGGTGCCGGCCGCCCGCCGGGCCGAGCCGAAGTCCGTGGAGCCGCCGCCTGTCCCCGAGCTCAAGGTTGTCCGCGAGAAGCCCACGCCCACCCCCCGCCAGGAGAAATCCGTGCCGCAAGCTGTTTCGTCCACTGTGGAGTCTCCGGTCGTTCCGGCTCAGCCGGCCGCGACGAAGCCGCGCAAAGCGGCGAAGGTGAAGGCGCCCGCCGCGCTGACCGTGACGCTGGCGTACGCCGATGGCGAGTGGACGGTCGCCGCGCAGCAGGGCAGCAAGGCGCTGGCCAAGCCGTACAGCATCAAGCCGTCCGAGGCGCTGAAGATGGTCGGCATGCTGGACGTGCCCGGGGTGCACGAGGCCGTGGAGCACATCCTGTCCGCCGAGCGCACCGAGGCCGAGCAGCAGGCCGAGCGGCTGCGCGCCGAGCTGTCCGAGATCGAGGCGAAGCTGGCCGAGCTGCGCGCCGCCAGCTAACGCGGATCGGTCGGGCGGCCCCCCTGACTAGGCCGGTGGGATGTCGCGTACCCCGATCCGGCGGCGGAACACCCAGTAGGTCCAGCCCTGGTAGACCAGCACGATCGGGGTGAAGACCACGGCCACCCAGGTCATGATCTTCAACGTGTACGGCGTGGAGGACGCGTTGTGCACGGTCAGGCTGTTCGCCGCGGGGTCCACTGTGGACGGCATGACGTCCGGGAACAGCGCGGCGAACAGGGCGGCCACGGCCGACCCGATGCACACCGCGGTACCCAGGAAGGCCCAGCCATCCCGGCGTACCCGGTTGGCAAGCAGCGCGGCGACCAGGGCGAGGGCCGCGATGAGCGCGAGTACGACGGCGGCCGGGCTGCGCCGGATGCCGAGCGTCCAGGCCAGGAACGCCACGGCGAGCGCGGCGGCGACCAGGCCGACCCGGCCGGCGGTGGCGTTGGCTCGGGCGCGCACCTCGCCACGCGTCTTCAGGGCCAGGAAGACCGCGCCGTGCGTGACGAACAG
>DASRRF010000323.1:0-1864 GCA_035695905.1 Micromonosporaceae bacterium
CGGTCGCGGTGAGCCCGCGGCGGATCACCAGCGGCGGCACCATCAGCACGCCGGCGCACGCGACGACCAGGATGGCCGACCGGGCGATCGGTACCAGCGACCCGACGAAGTACGCCGCGAAGATCGCCGCGGCCAGGGCGAGCAGCATCGCGCCGAGCCCGAGCAGGATGTTCTGGACCGAGCGGGACGACGCCTCGGGCCGCAGACCCTCCTGCGGCTCCGGGGCGACGGCGGGATCGGTGGACACGCCCATCTCCGGCGCCCCGGCCACCAGCGGATCGGTGGGCTCGCCGTCCCCGGCGGCGCGCGACGGTAGCAGCGTGGACACCCGCAGCCCGGCACCGCGCTGCCGGGGCGTACGGCGTACCCGTGCACTCTGAGCTCCGCTGAGCAGCGCGCGCTGGTGCAGCGCGGCCTGCATGTGCGCGGAGAGGTCGGCCCGTTCCCGCTGGATCGCCAGATCCCGGGCGCTCATCTCGGCGATGTCCCGGTTCAGCCGCTCGATCTCGACGGCCAGTGGAGGTGCCGGCTGTCCACAGTAGGTACAGCCGGTGACGAGATCGGCCGGGCGGCCGCATGCCGTGCACTGGTACATGCCCGTACCACCTCCGGGGGGAACGAGGCGTATGTCAGGGTCTTACCGAAGCATGCCCAGTCGACGCAACACTATGCCTTCCCTCGACCCCGCCACCCCGCCCACTAGATGCTAGCGGCGGTGCCGCCACCGCAACTGGAACGGCATCTTCGCCGACTCCAGCTTCACCGCGAGCGTCATCTTGCTGGTACCGAGGTGGCGCTCCTCGAAATGGATCGGGATCTCCACGATCTTGTGGCCACCCTGCGTGGCAAGGTAGTTCATCTCGACCTGGAAGCTGTACCCGTTGCTATGGATGCGATCCAGGTCGACATCGAGCAGCGCCTGCCGGGTCCACAGCTTGAATCCGGCGGTCACGTCCCGGATCCGCAGCCGCAGTACGGACTCGACGTAGAAGTTCGCCCAGCCGGAGAGCAGCCGCCGGTCCAGCCCCCACTCGCGAGCCAGCGAACCACCGGGTACGTACCGGCTGCCGATCACCACGTCCGCGCGGGAGGACAGCAGCGTGCCGAGCATCTGCGGGATGTACTCCGGCGGATGGGACAGGTCCGCGTCCATCTGCACCACGTACTGCGCACCGGCGTCCAGCGCCCGGGTCATCCCGTCCACGTACGCCCGGCCGAGGCCCTCCTTGCCCGCCCGGTGTACGACGGCCAGCCGGCCGCCGTACGTGACGGCGAGCTCATCGGCCACCTTTCCGGTGCCGTCCGGCGAGTTGTCGTCGACCACGAGCACCGAGAGGTTCGGCAGCGCAAGACTCAGCAGCGCGGGCACGATGATCGGAAGGTTCGCCGCCTCGTTGTAGGTCGGCAGCACCACCGTCACCGCGGCGTCGCGCCAGGGCGCCGGCAGCTCGACCGCGCTGGCGGCGCTGCCGGCGCTGGCGGCGCTGCCGGAGGTTCCTGCTTCGTGGCCAGGTGCCATTGACTGATCCTGTCAGACGGGTTGGTAAGCCGGACGTGAAGGCAGCGCCCGACGGCTCAGGGCGTGACCGGGCGGCCCAGGCCGCGGTAGTCCCACCCGGCGCGGGTCCATACCGCCTGGTCCAGGCAGTTCCGGCCGTCGACGACCCGCTTGCCCGCGACCAGCCGGCCCAGCGCGATCGGGTCCGCGTTGCGGAACTCCTCCCACTCGGTCAGTACGCAGACGAGATCGGCGCCGTCCACCGCGCTGGTGAGCGTCTTGGCGTACCCGACCTCGGGCACCTCCAGGACGGCGTTGGCCATCCCCTCCGGGTCGTACACGGTGACCTGTGCGCCCGCCCGAACG
>DASRRF010000324.1:0-3141 GCA_035695905.1 Micromonosporaceae bacterium
GTACCTCGGAGATTCCCCGAACACCACCAACGGCGCGATCGACGCGGGTCAGGCCGGGTTCGGCTTCCTGCAGGCCTCCGCGGAGCACCGCGCGGCCGAGGACGACGCGCGTACCAAGGCGCTCGCCGAGGCGAAGGCCGCCGCCACCCGGGCCCGGGCCGCGGAGGCCGCCGCCCGCCGCGAGCAGGCCGCGAGCCGTACCGAGAACCGGCTGGACCCGGGTCCGGTGCCGGCCTCGTGCAGCGTCTACACCGGCAACCGCCTGGTCGGCTGCAACCTCCTACTGGAGTGGGGTTTCGGCCTGGACCAGATGCCGTGCCTGGACCGGCTGTGGACCAAGGAGAGCAACTGGACCACGACGTCGACGAACAAGTCGTCCGGGGCGTACGGCATCCCGCAGGCCGTACCCGGTTCGAAGATGTCCAAGTTCGGCGCAGACTGGCAGACCAACCCGGCAACCCAGATCAAGTGGGGCCTGGACTACATCAAGGGGCGGTACAGCACGCCGTGTCTGGCCTGGTCGTTCTCGGTCTCACATGGCTGGTACTGAGTCCCTTTCGCGGACTAGATTCGCATTTGGCCACCTTGGGGCTGTTGGTAGCCATACGCTCCTGTCATGCGTACGGGACACCGGATGTATGCGGGGCTGCTGGTGCTGCTGGTGGCCGGGACCGGGGCGGGGATGGCGTCGGGGACGCCCGCGTATGCGGACGACCCGCCGCCGATCCTCGAGGTGGTCGGCGGGGTACGCGCACACCAGGGCGACTTCCCGTGGATGGTGAAGCTGTCGGTGGGCTGTGCCGGCGCGCTGACCGGCCCGCGGTACGTGTTGACCGCCGCGCATTGTGTCGAGGGCAGCGGGCGGGACACCGGCATCGTGGCCACCGCCGCATCGGTGGACCTCGGTGCGGACGAGGCTATCCGGGTGCACTCGACGTACGTGCACCAGGCGGACGGGTTCGTCGACGCGGAGGAGGGCGACGACTGGGCGGTCATCGAGCTGGAGCGCGATCTCGATCTGCCCACCTTGCCGCTGGCCACCACGACGGCGTACGACACCGGCCGGTTCACCATCCTCGGCTGGGGCGCGACCCGCGAGGACGGCCCGTCGCGGACCCGGTACCTGCGCCGGGCCACGGTGTCCTCTGTGGACGACCGGACGTGCGGCCGGGCGTACCGTGCGGCCGGTTATGACTTTGTCGGCCGCGACATGATCTGTGCCGGGGACATGGCACACGGCGGGGTGGACACCTGCCAGGGTGACTCCGGCGGACCGATGGTACGCAGGGACGCCGACGGCGAGTGGGTCCAGGTCGGCATCGTCAGTTGGGGCGAGGGGTGTGCGCGGGCCGGCTACCCGGGCGTGTACACCCAGGTATCCACGTTTGCGCAGGACATCCTCGATGCGGTCGCACCCGGTGCGTAGAGTGTGAGGCCGTGGAGCGGTTCGGCACCGACGAGTTCTACCGGGCCATCGGCCGGGGGTTCGTGGTGGCCTGCGCGATCGTCCCGGTGCTGTTCGCGGTCGAGCTGATCGACCGGCTGCTGCCGGTGGACCTCGAGGCGGCCGGCGGGATCTGGCCGCACCACATCTCCGGGCTGGACGGCATCCTGTTCGCCCCGTTCCTGCACGACGACTTCGCTCACCTGTACGGCAACAGCGTCGTGCTGATCCCGCTCGGCACGTTCGTACTGGCCAGCGGCGGCGCGCGGTTCGTCGCGGTCACCGCGATCGCGATGCTGGCCAGCGGCTTGGGCGTGTGGTTCACCGGTGACCCGCGCGCCATCGTGATCGGCGCCAGCGGGGTGATATTCGGCTACCTCGGCTACCTGCTCGCCCGCGGCCTGTTCGAGCGCAGCTGGTGGAACGTCGCGGTGGCGCTGCTCATCGGCCTGCTGTACGGCGGTCAGCTGGCCGGCGTACTGCCGACGAACGAGCGCATCTCGTGGCAGGGCCACCTGTTCGGCTTCTTCGGCGGCGTACTCGCCGCGGTGCTGTTGCGCCGCCGATCGCCGGCCGGCCCCGCGGAACTGCCGGCCCAACGATCGATCGACGACACCGTCACCGACGAGACACCCCTGAGCACCTAGGAGTCCACTGTGGACGCCGCAGAGCTGATGCGGCAACGCTGGCGGGGGCAGCGCGGCCGGCTCGAGGTCTGGTATACGACGGTTACCGATCCGGCCACGGGTACCGGGCTCTGGCTGCACCACGAGCTGGTCGCGCCGCAGCGGGGCGCGGCCGCGTACGGGCACGGCTGGGCCGCGGTGTTCCCGCCCGGCGCACCGCCGAGGCTGGCCCGGTTCGGCCCGCTGCCCTGGCCGGCCACCCCGCGCCGGCGCGCCGACGAGGACATCTTCGCGGTGGACGGGGTGACGCTGACCCCGAACCGGCTGGCCGGCAAGGCCGGTGAGCTGGCCTGGGACCTGGTCGCCCGCACGGGCGGTAGCCCGCTGTACACGTTCCCGCGCTGGGCCTGGCGCCGCGAGCTGCTACCGGCGGCGCAGATCGTCCCGATGCCCACCGCGGCGTTCGCCGGTACGGTCCACATTGGAGACGCCGGGCTCGTGCTGACCGACGCGCCGGGCGCCACCGGCCGGATCTACGGGCACGGCAACGCCCGGCGCTGGGGCTGGCTGCACGCGGACCTCGGCGGCGGTGACGTACTGGAAGTCGTGGCGGCGGTCTCCACCCGGCCCGGGTTGCGGCTGCTGCCGCCGCTGCCGATGGTCCGGCTGCGGCTGCGCGGGGTGGAGTGGCCACCCGGCGATCCGCTGCTCGCGGCGTTCGGCTTCCACGCCCGGCTCGGCCTACCCGAGTGGACGGTCCGCGGCCGGTCCGGGGACATGCGGCTGCGGGTCTCGGTCACGCTGCCGCCGGAGCGTACGGTCGCGGTGGACTACGTCGACCCGGACGGCGAGCCGGCGACGTGTCACAACAGCGAGGCGGCCAGCGCGACGATCGTGCTCGAACGCATCGAAGGCCGCCACTGGCTGCTGGAACGGCGCTGGGAGCTGGACGCGACGGCACACGCCGAGGTCGGCTCGCGCCCGTAGGTGGGCGGGGCGGCGGGGTCGAGGGATGGCACAGAGTTGCCGATCATCGCGGCTGGACCGTACCTTTGGGCTGACATTGATGCC
>DASRRF010000325.1:0-2542 GCA_035695905.1 Micromonosporaceae bacterium
GTTCATCTACGTACGCGGCGAGGCGGTGCACGCGGCCCGGCGGCTGCGGCACGCCGTACAGGAGGCGTACAAGGCCGGATATCTCGGCCGCAATATCCTGGGCTCCGGGTTCGACCTGGACCTCGTTGTCCACAGTGGAGCGGGCGCGTACATCTGCGGCGAGGAGACCGCGCTGCTCGACTCGCTGGAGGGCTACCGCGGCCAACCCCGGCTCCGCCCGCCGTTCCCGGCCACGAACGGGCTGTACGCCTGTCCGACTGTGATCAACAACGTGGAGACGATCGCCAGCGTGCCGTACATCGTGCTCGGCGGGGCACAGTGGTTCCGTTCGATGGGTACGGAGAAGTCGCCCGGCCCGAAGATCTACTCGATCTCCGGCCGGATCAACAACCCCGGCCAGTACGAGTGCTCGCTCGGCATCACCCTCCGGCAGCTCATCGAGCTGGCCGGCGGGATGCGGGCCGGGCACCGGTTGCGGTTCTGGACCCCGGGCGGCTCGTCCACCCCGCTGCTGACCGACGAGCACCTGGACGCGCCGATGGACTTCGAGGGGATGGCGGCGCTCGGCACGATGCTCGGTACCACCGCCGTACAGGTCTTCTCCGACCAGGACTGCCCGGTCTACGCCACGTACCGGTGGATGGAGTTCTACCACCACGAGTCCTGCGGCAAATGCACCCCGTGCCGCGAGGGCAGTTATTGGATGACCCAGATACTTCGCCGGATCCTGTCCGGCGCCGGTACCCACGAGGACGTGGACACCCTGCTCGACGCGTCGGACAACCTGCTGGGCCGCTCGTTCTGCGCGCTCGGCGACGGCGCGGCCAGCCCGGTCCTGTCGTCCATCAAGTTCTTCAAGCAGGACTACCTGGATTACATCGAGGGCCGCAAGGCTCCCCTGCTCGCGCCGGACGAACTGGTGGGTGCGCACTCATGACCCAGGTGGACACCGTCACGTTGACCGTGGACGGGATCACGGTGACCGTACCCAAGGGTGCGCTCATCATCCGGGTGGCCGAGCAGTTGGGCATCGAGATCCCGCGGTTCTGCGACCACCCGCTGCTGGAGCCGGCTGGCGCCTGCCGGCAGTGCCTGGTCGAGGTCGAGGGGCAGCGCAAGCCGGTCACCGCGTGCACCACGACGGTCGCCGACGGGATGGTGGTGAAGACCCAGCTGACCTCTCCGGTCGCCAGCAAGGCGCAGGAGGGGCAGATGGAGTTCCTCCTGATCAACCATCCGCTGGACTGCCCGATGTGCGACAAGGGCGGCGAGTGTCCACTGCAGAACCAGGCGATGTCCGCGGGCCGCGCCGACTCGCGCTTCCACGACGTCAAGCGGACGTACGAGAAGCCTATCGCGATCTCGTCGCAGGTGCTGCTGGACCGGGAGCGCTGCGTGCTGTGCCAGCGGTGCACCCGGTTCTCCGACGAGATCGCCGGGGATCACTTCATCGACGTGATGGACCGCTCCTCCGCCGAGCAGATCAACATCTTCCCCGGCGAGCCGTTCCAGTCGTACTTCTCCGGCAACACCATCCAGATCTGCCCGGTCGGCGCGTTGACCTCGAGCCAGTACCGGTTCCGGGCGCGCCCATTCGACCTGGTCTCCACGCCGAGCATGTGCGAGCACTGCTCGGCGGGGTGCGCGCAGCGTACGGACTGGCGGCGCAACAAGGTGATGCGCCGGCTGGCCGGCGACGACCCCGCGGTGAACGAGGAGTGGAACTGCGACAAGGGCCGGTGGGCGTTCCAGTACGCCACCGCGTTCGACCGGATCACGAACCCGATGGTGCGCGACGCGAAGACCGGCGAGCTACGCGAGGCTTCCTGGTCCGAGGCGCTTACGATGGCCGCGGACGGGCTGCGCAAGGCGCGCGATGGTGCTTATGGCGTGGGGATGCTGACCGGGGGCCGGCTCACCGTCGAGGACGCGTACGCGTACGCGAAGTTCGCCCGGGTGGTGCTGCACAGCAACGACATCGACTTCCGCGCCCGGCCGATCGCCGCCGGAGGCGGCCCGGCTGGCTCTGTGACTGAGGAAGCGGACTTCCTGGCGTCCACTGTGGTCGGTGCCACCGAGGTCACCTACGCGGACGTCGAGAAGGCGCCGGCCGTGGTGCTGGTCGGGTTGGAGCCGGAGGAGGAGTGCCCGATCCTGTTCCTGCGGCTGCGTAAGGCGTACCGCAAGGGGAAGCAGGCGGTGTACGCGGTAGCCCCGTTCGCGTCGAGCGGGCTGGCGAAGATCGGCGCGGTACTCCGGCAGACCACGCCGGGCGCCGAGGCGGAGCTGCTCGCCGGCGACTCCGGCCTGCGTGCCGCGCTCAGCTCGCAGGGCGCCGTGCTCATCGTCGGGGAGCGGCTCGCGACTGTCCAAGGTGGACTATCAGCGGCCGTGAAACTGGCCGCCGAGACCGGCGCGAAGCTGGCTTGGGTGCCGCGGCGGGCCGGGGATCGGGGGGCGGTCGACGCGGGCTGCCTACCGAACCTGCTGCCCGGCGGCCGGCCGGTCACCGATGCGGCGGCGCGCGCCGAGCTGGCCGGCA
>DASRRF010000326.1:0-5396 GCA_035695905.1 Micromonosporaceae bacterium
CAAGCAGGGCATCCTCTACGTCGCGGCGCACCTGCCCCGGCCGGCCCAGTCGGGCCTGGCCGACCCGGCGGCGGAAGAGCTGGTCCGGCTGGTGAGCGCGCTCGGTGGCCGTACCCTCGGATTGTTCTCCTCCCGGCGCGCGGCCGAACGGGCCGCGGAGGTCCTGCGCGCGCGGACCGGGCTGACCATCCTGGTTCAGGGCGAGGAGGCGTTGCCGCTGCTGGTCCGGCGGTTCCGCGAGGATCGGGCCAGCTGCCTGCTTGGGGTCATGTCGCTGTGGCAGGGCGTGGACGTGCCCGGTGACGCGTGCCAGCTCGTGGTCATTGATCGGCTTCCATTCCCCCGGCCGGACGAGCCGCTGGCGGCCGCCCGCGCCGCCGCGGTCGATGCCACCGGCGGCTCCGGGTTCGCGGCGGTCAGCGTCCCGATCGCGGCGGTACGGCTCGCGCAAGGCGTTGGCCGGCTCATCCGCAGCGGCACCGATCGCGGTGTGGTGGCAGTACTCGACTCCCGGCTGGAGACCGCCCGCGGGTACGGCCCGTTCCTGCGCCGGAGCCTGCCGCCGTTCTGGTACACCACAAAACCTGAGGTCGTCCTCGCCGCCCTCAAACGCCTGGCGGGCTAGCTGGCGCCGGCTCCGCCGGCGCGAGCTAGCTCGTATCTGCGCTGACGATCACCGAGTCGGGGGGCGGCTCGTCGCGGTGCGCGACGAGCCGGCGGATCGCGGTGTTCAGTACGGCCACCAGCGGTACGGCCACGAGCGCGCCGATGATGCCGGCCAGCACGGCACCGGCGGCGATCGCCACGATCACCGCGAGCGGATGGATGGCGACCGCCCTGCCCATGATCAACGGCTGCAACACGTGGCCCTCGAGTTGCTGCACCGCGATGACCGCGGCGATCAGGATCAGCGCGACGATCGGGCCGCGGGCCACGAGGGCCACCAGGACGGCGACCGCCCCGGAGAGCGTTGCGCCGACGATCGGGATGAACGCGGCGAGGAATACCAGCGCGGCGAGCGGGAAGGCGAACGGCACCCGCAGGATCGCGCAGGCGACGCCGATGCCCACCGCATCGATGAAGGCGACCAGGACGGTGGCCCGTACGTACGCGACCAGGGTCAGCCAGGACGCGTCTCCGGCCGCGCCGACCGGGCCGCGCGCCCGGGCCGGCAGCACGGACACGATGGCCCGCCAGATCCGCCCGCCGTCGCGCAGGAAGAAGAACGTCGAGAAGAGCACCAGGAACAACCCGGCCAGCACGTCGAACAGGCTGGTCGCGGTCGCCAGCGCACCCGTGGTCAGCGATCCCTGGTTGTTCGTGGCCCAGCTCTTCACCCGCTGCGCGGCGTCGTTGAGCTGCTTGTCGGACAGGTGCAGTGGGCCGGTCTTCAGCCACTGCTGGATCTGCTGGACGCCGTCCCGCGCGTTGTCCACCAGGTCCGGGACGCCGTTGACGAACTGCGTGATGACCAGGGTCAGTACGCCCACGACCGCGGCGAACCCGGTGATCAGGACGATGAACGTGGCCAGCGAGGGCGGCAGGTTGCTTCGCCGCAGCACGTTGACCGCGGGGCTGAGCAGGGCGGACAGCAGCAGCGCGATGGCCAGCGGGATCACCACGTGGTTGACCAGCCCGACCACCCGGAGCAGCCCCCAGCCCAGCCCGCCGATGACCAGCAGCCGCCAGGACCAGGCCGCGGCGATCCGCAGACCGCGCGGGACGTCCGCGTCGTCCTGGCTGACCGTGGACGGGTGTACGTCGACAGGCGGCGCGGTCACCGGCTCCACCACGGTGTCGCTCGCCTTCGCCTGCACCCGCGCCGCGCGTACCGACTCACGGCCGGCCGAGTACGCCCGACGGATGTTTGCCCGCATCTGATCGAACCCGCCCAAACAGCCCTCCTCCGGGACGTACACCTCCCTTACCGTAGCCGGCCGGTCCGACAAGAGATGGCCAGCCCGGCGGAGTACCGTTCCGGTCGTGACCGCGGTACCCGCCGACATCTCCGTACCGACCTCCCCCGACAACGGCGTGCCGATCCGGCTGCTGCACGACCGGGTGCTCGTCCGGCTGGACGGCTCGGAGGGCGAACGCCGGTCCGCCGCGGGCATCGTGATCCCGGCCACCGCCTCGGTCGCGCGCCGGCTGTCCTGGGCCACCGCGGTCGGCGTCGGACCGCACGTACGTTCGATCGTGGTCGGCGACCGGGTGCTCTTCGATCCCGACGACCGGTCCGAAGTGGAGTTGCACGGCCGGGACTACATCCTGCTGCGCGAGCGCGACGTGCACGCGGTGGCGGCCCGCCGGGTCGAACCCGACTCGACCGGGCTCTATCTGTAGCCCCGGAAGCCTGGCGGCGGATAGAGACCCGGCGGCGGCGCGAGCAGCACCGGGATGGGTACGACCGGCTCCGGCGGTGGGTCCAGCGGGCGGCGCTGCCCGTCCGGGAACGTCACGTGGTAGCGGGCACCGTCCCACACCGCGGCCGGCGCCTGCGGATCCCGCCCGGTGAACACGTTGCGGCACAGCGCGATCGTGTCCAGCAGCCGCCGCTCGTCCGCCGCGGTCTGCGCCACCTCCGCGGGGGTACGGTCCAACCCGCGCTCGACACCGTCGCGCAGCAGGGCCAGCCGGGTGGCCGCGTACTGGTAGTCGCGCATCGCCTTGGACCCGGCGTCCCCGGCCACCCGGCGGGCCCACCGGCGGGCCGAGTAGCGCCGGCCAAGGGTAGCCAGCGCGGCGACCTCCGGCGGGGACAGCCAGCCGGCCCGGACATAGACCGGCAGCGTTCGCTCGGTGAGCCGGCCCTCGCGCGAGCGGAGCCAGATCGCGAAACCGATCATAGCGAGGAAGATCGGTACCATCACCGCGAAGTACCCGTACAGCTGGATCAGGGGTTGACCGGCGGAGCTGGACAGCACGGCCATCAGATTCCACGAACCGTGCAGCATCATCGCCACGATCAAGCCGGCGAGCGGGGCAAGCCAGCGGACCCGCCGATCCGCCGAGCGGGCCGCGGTGCCCAGCCCGATCCCGGTCATCGAGGTGAACAGCGGATGGGCGAACGCGCTGAAGAGGATCCGGCCGATGAACACGATGATCACCATGTTCGCCGCGCTGGCCGGGCCGTACTTGTCGCCCGCGTTCCAGCCGTACCCGCCGAGGTAGAGGATGTTCTCCACCATCGCGAACCCGGTCGCCGACAGTCCACAGTAGACAATTCCGTCGGTGATCCCGGAGATCTCCCGGCGGCGCCGCCACAGCAACAGCAGCGGGAAGCCGGCCTTCATGGTCTCCTCGATGACCGGCGCGACCAGCACGGCGACCAGCGCGTCCGGCAGCCCGACCCGATCGAACAGGTCCGCCGACCAGGTGTTGACCTGGCTGGCCACGGTGGTGGCCACCGCCGCTCCCCAGCCGAAACAGAGCAGCAGGTACACCACCGGCTCCGGCTCGTACCGGTCCAGCCAGAGAAAGGTCAGAACCAGCAGGGGTACCGGAATGAGCGCTGCCGCCAGGCCCACCGCGAACGCGACTGGCCCGAGGTCCGAGCCCAACCGGAAGAGGATCCACACGGTACAGCCGGCGATCAGGCCGATCAGCAGGACGAGCGGGAGCACCCGGCGCCACCCCGTGGGCCGGGCGGGCGCGCCTGGGGTGCCAGCGGGGAGGGTCCCAGCGGGTGGGAGGTCGGCCATGGGCAGAGCGTACCGAGGCTAGGCTGGTCCGCAGGTCACGAGCGCCAGCGTTCGCCGGACGCCCTGCTGAGGGGCGCCGGGTGGACACAGCCCCGGCTTGCTGGCCGGCAACCCTCCTTTCGCGGCGGGGTGCCCCGGGTGATGACCGGGCCCGTGCTCGACGGATGTGCGCGGGCAAGCGCGGACCCCGTTCCCAGCGCGCAGCCGGGGTCCCCGGACCCGGAGGTGCCGCCGTGCTCGCCGCTCTCGCCCCCGCTCCCATCCAAGCCGCCGCGCCGCGGCTGGCCGTGCTCGGCGTACCCGGGCAGATCAATCTTGACTACGCCGCCACCGCGCCGTGCCTACGCGCGGCCGCCGATGCGGTCAATGCCCTTCTGCCCTGGTACGCAAGCGTGCATCGGGGCGCCGGCGCGCTCTCCCAACGCTGCACGCTCGCCTACGAGCGGGCCCGCCAGACGGTCGGCGACTTCCTCGGCTGCCGGGCCGGCGACCACGTGATCTTCACGCGGAACACCACGGACGCGCTCAACCTGCTCGCCGCCGCGTTGCCGGAAGGTACGCCGGTGGTCATGTTCGGCGCGGAGCACCACGCGAACCTGCTGCCCTGGCCGCACGCCGTACGGCTGCCGGTGCCCGACTCGCCCGGTGCGGCCGTACGCGCACTCGACGCCGCCCTGTACGAGCTGCGCCGGGACGGCGACACCCGGCCGATCCTGGTATCCGTGGCCGGCGCGTCCAACGTCACCGGCGAGCTGTGGCCGGTCGCCCAGCTGGCGCTGGTGGCCCGAAGGTACGGCGCCCGGATCGCGCTGGACGCCGCCCAGCTCGCGCCGCACCTGCCGATCGACATCGACGCGCTCGGGGTGGACTACGTGGCGCTGTCCGGCCACAAGCTGTACGCGCCGTTCGGCGCCGGGGTACTCGCCGGCCGCGGTGACTGGCTGGACCGGGCCCGGCCGTACCTCGCCGGTGGCGGCGCGACCACCCACGTCGGCGCGGCCACCCACGACGTCCGGTGGGCGACCGGCCCGGCCCGGCACGAGGCGGGTACCCCGAACCTGCTCGGTGCGGTAGCGCTCGCCGCGGTCTGCGAAGCCCTGGCCGGGGCCAACCGCGCCGCGCTCGCCGCGTACGAGCAGGCGCTGCTGGCTCGGCTGCGCACCGGACTCGCGAGCGTGCCCGGCGTAGTCGAGCTGCGCACCTTCGCGCCGGACTCGCCGCGGGCCGGGATCGTCAGCTTCGCGGTGGCCGGCCACGACTCCGCGGACGTCGCCGCGAACCTGGCCCGCGAACACGGGATCGGCGTACGGGACGGGTTGTTCTGCTCGCATCCGCTGGCCCGGCGGCTGCTTGGCGAGGCGGCCACTCGGGCCGGCCTGGTCCTGCCGGCAACCGCCGTACGGGCCAGTATCGGTCTGGGTACCACCGCCGAGCACATCGACCGGCTGATCGCCGCACTGTCCAAACTGGCCGCACTGTCCAAACTGGACTAACTGGACGGCACCCGGCCGCCGGCTCGGCGTACCAACCGGGCCGCCTCGTCGTGGTCCAGCCCGGCCGCGCGAAGCAGATCGCTGGCGATGCTGCGGACCTGGGCCACGACCACGCTGCCGGAGAACCCGACACCGACCCGGTACGCGTCGCCGGCCTCGCGGACCGCCCGCACCGCCAGATCCGGTGCCTGGTCCACCGACT
>DASRRF010000327.1:0-2626 GCA_035695905.1 Micromonosporaceae bacterium
TACCCCAGTAGGCGACCACCATCGACGTGGAGGTCGGGCTGCACCACGCCTCGCCGCCGCCGTCCCATTGCGGGTACTGCCCGGCGTGGATCTCCTGCGAGTAGCGCGGCACATCGAGCACCACACCGAGCGCGGTCTCCGGCGTACTCGCGACGATCTTGCCAGGGTCGGGCAGCAGGGCCGCGACGGCGCCGGCGCTGCGCAGCGTCGGGGTCTGCCCGGTGCCGGCCGGGCGGTAGAGCGTGACCCGCAGGTCCCAGGCGGTCCAGCCGTGCCCGCTGGCGGCGACGAACGTGTCGATCGAGACCGTTCCGTCGGCGTCGCCCTGGCCCCCGACGGAGGTACGGAAGATCTGGTTGTCGTCGGCCGCCCAGCGGCCCAGGACGTACCACTTCGTGGTGGTACCGACCTCGGTCACGCCGCGCAGCTCGACCTGGATCCAGGTGCCGCCGGGGGTGTCCGCGGTCCACGACGGGATCACCTCGGCGGCGGCGAAGCCGGGGGAGACCCGCGGCGCGGTCCAGGTCGCGTAGTCGTACGTGCCCGTGGTGCCCTGGTACGGGTCCATGTAGCTGACCTGGCCGATCGGGCTGCCGATGGTCACCGCGCCGGCACCGACCACGGTCCCGGCCGCGGTGCCGCCGGCGAAGTCGGCGGTTGTTGTCCATTGCCGGTACGCGATGTCCCGGGTGGTGGACTTCTTGGTGTTGCTGGCTCGGGCGGGTACCCAGGCGAGGGCGCTGCCGCCGAGCGCGGCGCCGCCGGTGGCCACCGCGGCACGTAGCACGCTGCGTCGATCCATTCCAACTCCCGGTGGTTCGAAGGTGAGTGCCGTGAATCGTCCCGCAGATGAAGGTTTCTTGCAATGGGCCGCCCGGACTACCGGGGATACCCTAGGCCGGTGCGGGTCCTGGTAGTCGAGGACGAGCGCAGCCTCGCCGACGCGATCGCCCGCGGGCTGCGCCGGCAGGGTATGGCGGTCGATGTGGCGTACGACGGGGCGTCCGGCCACGAGATGGCGTTCGTCACCCGGTACGACGTGCTGGTGCTGGACCGGGACCTGCCCGGCGTACCCGGTGACCAGATCTGCGCCGATCTGGTCGCGTCCGGCACGCTCACCCGGGTGCTCATGCTGACCGCCAGCGGCAGCGTGGCCGACCGGGTCGAGGGGTTGCGGCTCGGTGCGGATGACTACCTGCCCAAGCCGTTCGCCTTCGACGAGCTGGTCGCCCGGGTCCAGGCGCTCGGCCGGCGGGCCACCCCGGCCGCGCCGCCGGTGCTCGCGGTCGCCGACCTGCTGCTGGACCAGGCCAAGCGGGTGGTCACCCGGGCCGGGCTACCGGTGGACCTGACCCGCAAGGAGTTCGGCGTACTCGAGGAGCTGCTCAAGGCGCGCGGCGCGGTGGTGTCCAGCGAGGAGCTCCTGGAACGGGTCTGGGACGCCAACACCGACCCGTTCACCACGACCGTACGGGTGACCGTCATGACACTGCGCAAGAAGCTCGGTGATCCACCGCTGATCGAGACCGTGGTTGGCGCGGGGTACCGGATGCCGCTATGACCCTGTACGACTCCCGCCGGCAGCGCCGGCGGCTCCGGCCCACGTTGCGGCTGCGGCTCACCCTGCTCAACGGCGTACTGCTGATCGGGGCGGGCGCGCTGCTCGTCGTGCTCGCCTGGCTGCTCGTCGGCGACGCGCTACGCCCCGACGAGCTGCGCGCGGGCTCTACCGTGGCGCTGGCCGACGGCCGGGAACTCGACGCCGGAGACTGGCAGCGCGCGGTCGGGCGCCGCGCGGAACGTGAGCTGCTCGCCAAGGGCCTGGTCGCGCTCGGCGCGATCAGCGTGGTCGGGGTGGCCGGTGCGTACGCGGTCGCCGGCCGGGCGCTGCGCCCGCTGCACCAGGTCACCGCGACCGCGCAGCGGCTCGGCGAGGAGACGCTGGACCAACGGATCCACTACACCGGTGCCGACGATGAGGTCGCCGAGCTGGCCGCCACGTTCGACGCGATGCTGGACCGGATCGGTGGCGCGTTCTCCAGCCAGAAACGCTTCGTCGCCAACGCCTCGCACGAACTGCGCACCCCGCTCGCGGTGATGCGTACCGAAATCGACGTCACACTCGCGGATCCGGAGGCCGACATCGGCGAGTACCGCCGGATGGCCACCGTGGTACAGGACGCGTCCGAGCGGGCCAACGTACTCGTCGAGGCGCTGCTGGTACTCGCCCGCAGCGAGGCGCAGGCCGGTCGCCGGCTGGCCCGCAAGGTTCCCGCGGACCTGGCCGCCGGTGCCGCGGCCGCGCTGGAGGCGCTGCACGGCGAGGTGGCCAGGCTCGGGCTGACCGTGGCGCACGACATCGCGCCGGCCCCGGTGGTCGGCGACCCGAGCCTGCTGGACCGGCTCGCCGGCAATCTGGTGGAGAACGCGGTGCGCTACAACCATCTCAACGGCCGGCTGTGGGTACGCACCGGCTCGGACGAGTCGCACGCGTGGCTGATCGTGGGCAACACCGGGTTCGAGGTGGAGGCCGCGGACGTGCCCGGCCTGTTCGAACCGTTCCGCCGAGGCGGTCGCGAGCGCACCGGAGCCCGCGGTTCCGGGCTCGGGCTGTCCATCGTACGGG
>DASRRF010000328.1:0-7135 GCA_035695905.1 Micromonosporaceae bacterium
AAGTTAGCGGGTAAGATTCGCGAGTCCGTTTCACGACTGGCGGGCACGCTAGGGTCTGAGGCCGTGACCAGCCCGCGTCTTGACCCCACCGACCGCCGCCTCATTGAGCTGCTCCAGGAGAACGCCCGGCTGTCCTACGCCGAACTGGCCCGCCAGATCGGGCTCTCCCCTCCGGCCGTACACGAGCGGGTCGGCAAGCTGGAAGCGAGCGGGGTGATCCGTGGCTATCGGGCCGACGTCGAGCCGGAGGCGATCGGTCTCGGGGTGACCGCGCTGATCCGGGTCGTACAGTCCGGCGATACCGAGATCGACGACGTGGTCGCCTCGATCCACGGCCTGCCGGAGATCGAGTCCTGCTACTTCCTCGCCGGTGAGGAGTCGTTCCTGCTGAAGGCGCGGGTACGCACGATCGCCGAGCTGGAGCACCTGATCATCCGGCTCAACCGGACGCCGGGGGTGGCCACCACCCGGACCACGATCGCGCTGTCCACGAAGTGGGAAGGTAGGCCCCAGCCGTTGGGCTAGGCGCTGGTCGCCAGGCCGGGATAGTCGATGACGTGGCCGTCGTCGGCGACGGTCAGGTCGGCGGTGAAGGTACCCGAGGCGAACCGGATCCGGCCGCCGCCCAGCACGGTGTAGGTCTGCTCGGCCGGCAGTACCTCCAGCGACGGCACCCGGACCCAGGCGGCGAGGATCGTGCGGGCGGTGCCGGCGGGCCGACCCAGCAAACCCAGCCGCCGGATCGGCAGCGTGTTGAACAGCGGCGCCGCGCCGAGGTCCAGGTCGATCGCGTCGGCGAGCCGGCCCGGCTCCTCGGTTCCCGGCAGCCCGACCGGCGCCTGGCCGGAGGCCCGCAGGGCCGCGGACAGGTCACCCTGCTCGGCGGTGGTCACCCGCCATCGCCCCGCGGCCTTCTCCAATCTGGCGGTACGAAGCCAGCCGGCCCCCTCCGCGGTGAGCTCGAGGCGTACGCTGGCCCACTCTGCGTCGGTGGTCAGTTCGTAGCGGCAGGTGTGCGGTACCGGGGACGCGGCGGTCGCGACGCCCCGCGCGTGAAGCCCCCGGCGGTCGTCGACGAGCGCGAGGTCCGTGCCGGTCGTGTCGGTGCGCTGCCAGAGGAGTGCCCGCGGGAAGGTCGCCATGATTCGGAGGCTACCGCCCGGGCCCCGGCCAGGTCCGCAAGCTCCGGAGCACCCGGGCGGACCCGGGTCTCGTTCGGGGCCACCCCGGCCTTGGACAGCATCGCCAGCGTCGACCGGCGCTGTTTCGGCAGGACCAGGGTGACCACCTTGCCCGACTCGCCGGCCCGGGCCGTACGGCCGGCGCGGTGCAGGTAGTCCTTGGCGTCCTTCGGCGGGTCGACGTGTACCACCATGGACACGTTGTCCACGTGGATCCCGCGGGCCGCAACGTCCGTGGCGACCAGTACGCCGGTCCGGCCCTCGCGGAACTCGGCCAGCGTGCGGGTGCGTACCCGTTGGGTCTTGCCGCCGTGCAGGGCGCCGACCCGGACGCCGGCCGCGGTCAGCTCGCCGGCCAGCCGGTCCACGCCGGCCTGGGTACGCACGAACATGATGGTCCGGCCGTGCCGGTTCGCGATCGACGCGGTCACCGCGCCCTTCTCGTGCGGCGGTACCACGAACACGTGATGCTCCATTGTGGACACACTGACCGTCACCGGCTCGGTCGAGTGGGTCACCGGATCGGTCAGGAACCGCTTGACGATCGCGTCCACGTCCTTGTCCAGGGTGGCCGAGAACAGCAGTCGCTGCGCACCGGCCGGAGTCTGCTCCAGCAGCGCGGTGACGTCCGGCAGGAAGCCCATGTCCGCCATCTGGTCGGCCTCGTCCAGCACGGTCACCTCGACATCGTCGAGCTGGCACGCGCCGCGCCTGATCAGGTCACCGAGCCGTCCGGGCGTGGCCACCAGGATGTGTACGCCGCGCTGCAGGGCGGACAGTTGCCGGTCGTACGGGACGCCGCCGACCGCGGTCTTGAGGAACACCCGCACCGCCCGGCCGAGCGGGGCCAGCGCGTCGTTCACCTGCATCGCGAGCTCGCGGGTGGGTACCAGCACGAGCGCCTTGGGGCGGTGCGGCCGGACCCGTCCAGCCACGGCCATCCGGGCCAGCAGCGGCAGGCCGAACGCGAGCGTCTTGCCGGACCCGGTCTGGCCACGGCCGAGCACATCCTTGCCGGCCAGCGCGTCGGGCACGGTCGCGGCCTGGATCGGGAATGGTTCGGTGATGCCGGCGGTGGTGAGCGCCCGGACCAGCACGGCGGGCACGCCGAGCTCGGCGAAGCCACCGATCGGAGTGGTCGCGGTGGTCAGGGCAGACGGGTACGAGCGGGCAGATTCGAGCACAGACAACGACGTGCCTTCCGGAGTTTGGCGGCTTGGGCGAGCGCGGTGCACCAGTTGCACCGCCGAGAACGCACTAAGCCTGCTTCACAAACCTCTGCTAGCTGCGCTCGCTCGAGAACGGTTAAGAGTAGCTGGTCCGGCCGGATTCCGGGGGCCGAACCCGGTGCGCAGTGGGCAGTGTCACGGCAGGATGATCTCGTGGAGCTGGAGAACCCCCTCGCCGCCCTCTCGCTGGCGGACCTGCGTACCCGCCGGAGCATGAAGTGGCGCCGATACGACCCGGATGTCCTGCCGCTCTGGGTGGCCGAGATGGACGCACCTCTGGCGCCGCCGGTCACCGAGGCGCTGGCCGCTGCGGTCCGGCGCGGTGACACCGGGTACGCCCATCCCGGCCGGCTCGCGGAGGCGTACGCGGACTTCAGCGCGCGCCGGTTCGGGTACACGCCGGAGGCCGGCCGGACCAGGCTGATGCCGGACGTGATGCGGGGGATCGTCGAGGTGCTCCGGGTAACGACCGCGCGCGGTGCCGGGGTGGTCATCAACCCACCCGTGTACCACCCGTTCTTCTCGTTCCTCGCGGCGGCCGAGCGCCGGGTGGTGGAGGTACCCCTCCTTTCGAGTGTGGACGGTTCGTACACGCTGGATCTGTCCACATTGGAGAGTGTATTTGCGGGCGGCGACGTGTCCGCGTACCTGCTGTGCAACCCGCACAACCCGACCGGCACGGTGTTCGGGCCGGCCGAGTTGACCGCGGTCGCCGAGCTGGCGCAGCGGTACGGCGTACGCATGCTGGTCGACGAGGTTCACGGGCCGCTGACGTTTCCGGGTACCCCGGCGGTGCCGTTCCTGTCACTGGCCGAACGGTCGCCGGCCGCCGCCGGGGCCTTCGTGTTCGTCTCGGCGTCGAAGGCGTGGAACCTCGCCGGGCTCAAGGCGGCGCTGGTGCTGGCCGGTCCGGCCGCGGTCGACGACCTGGCCCGGATACCCGAGGAGGCGTCCTTCGGCGCCGGCCTGCTCGGCGTGCTCGCCGGTGAGGTTGCGCTGCAGTACGGCGAGCCGTGGCTGGACTCGATGGTCCGCGCGCTGGACGCGAACCGGGTGCTCCTGGCCGAACTGCTGGCCGATCGGTTGCCCGGGGTCCGCTACCGCCCGCCCGATGCGACGTACCTGGCCTGGTTGGACTGCCGGGCGCTCGGGTTGGGCGACGATCCGGCCGCGGAGTTTCTGGCCCGGGGCCGGGTGGCCTTCAGTCCCGGTGAGCAGTTCGGTACGCCCGGGCGCGGGTTTGTCCGGCTCAACTTCGCCACCCCGGTGGCTGTCCTGCGTGAAGCGGTTGCCCGGATGGCGCAAGCGGTTCAGCTGTGAATCAGGTTGTCGAAGATCTCTGAGACGGTGTCTCCCGCCAGGCTCGCCGCGGCCACCCCGGCCACCACGAGCACGGCCAGGACCAGCACCATGATGAGCACAACCTTGGCGGTACGCGAGGTCGGCGTCGGCGCGTCCTTCTGGCCCTGCGCCAGGATGTGGCCGGTGAACGAGCCGGACTGCTCCAGCGCCCCGGTGAGGTACGACGTCGGCGGCGCGAGCTCCTTGGCTCCACTGTAGACAGTACCGGGCGCAGGCTGGGCCTTGGCCCACTCGTGGTACTGCGCGGAGGCCCCGTTCCCGGACGGCTGCAACGTACTGCGCCAGTCCCGCGGTGGGTACGTGGTGATCGCGGCGGCTGGGCCGGGCGGCGGCCCGGGTACGGTCGGCGGCGGTGGCGGGTACGGCGGAGCCGGCGACGGGCCGGGCGGGGGCGGGATCGGCGAGGGCGTCGGCGGTGGCCCGATCGGCTGCGGTGGCTGCGGCGGCGCGGGTGGGTACGGGCCGGGTGGTGGCGGTACGGGCGGCTGTGGCGGTACCGGCTGCGGTGGTGCGGGCTGCGGTGGAACCGGGGCCGGTACGGGTGCCGGGAACGGCGACGGTTCCGGGGCGGGCGGCGGAGGTTGCGGTGGCTCGGTGGGCCGCGGTGGTTCGGCGGGTTGCGGCGGCTCGGCCGGTTGGGGCGGTTCTGCGGGTTGTGGCGGCTCGGCCGGTTGCGGTGACTCCGGGCTGGCGGTCCGGTAGGTTCCCGGGACCGCCATACCCGCGACGGCGGCAGCGGCGGCCAGGTCCGCGCCGCTGAGCTGGCTGCCGGGCGGGGCCGAAGCGGTGGCGCGTACCGCAACACTCTGTTCGCTGGGAGCACTGGCGGCACGTGGCGCGGCCGGCGGTGCGGCGGGCAATGCCCTCGGCCAGATCGGCGCCGCGCCGATCGGTACCGCGTTGACCGGGATCGCAGCGACCGGGATCTCCACGATCCCCTCGGAGTCGACTCGCTGGCCGGGAATCACCCGCGGGTCATCCTCGGGTTCGCGCTCCGCCTCTAGCCACGGCTGGGCGAACGCCGCCCACGGGGAGTCGGCGGCGGTCCGCGGCGGGTACCGGCCGGGTACCCGCACCGGCAGCGGTTCCGGTTCCGCGGCCGGCGGGCTGGGCGGCGGCGGGCTGGGCAGGGCCGGGCTGACCGGCGCGGCAACGTCGCCCGCGCGGTACGTCGTACCCGTGGATTTGAAGGTTGGCAGTTCGTCCGCATCGGGGTGGCTGATGGTCGGCGCGCTCGCCCGGCCGACCACGATCGGCGCCTCGGCCCCGACCGGCGCGGCATCGGCCGGCGGGGAGGCTGGCGGCGGGACGGGCGGTGAGACGGGCGGTGAGACGGGCGGGGCCGGCCAGATCGCGCCGGGCGGGGCGGCGGGTGCCTGCGCCCCGATGACGCGGGCGCCGCAGATGGCACAGGAGAACGCGTCGCGCGACAGCGGCCTGCCGCATGACGCGCAGTGACCGTCGTGCCGATCGTCCATGAGTGCCTCCCACCCGTGCACGCCTGCCGCCTACGTGTCATCCAACCAGGTACGCACGAGCGCCGGGGTTCACCGTGCCATATCGCCCGGCCACCGGGAACCACGAGTCCGTGCCACGCCCTTAGGTTGGGGTGGGCGTCGCGGACGCGATCGGCGTGGGGGTGGGTTCGGGCGTGGGGGTGGGCGGCGGCGCCGGCTCGTCCGTGGTTACCGAGAGCTCGCTGCTCGGCCCGGAGAGGTGGCCGGTGGCGTCCCGCGCCCGCACCACGTACGTGTGGGTCGTGCCGGCGGAGAGCCCGGTGTCGTTGAACGTCGTGCCGGCGTCGGTGGTCTGGGCGATCGGTTCGGCGGCGCCGTCCCGGTAGATGTTGTAGCCGGCCAGACCACCGCCGGTGTCGGTGGACGCGGCCCAGGACAGGGCGATGCTGGTCTCGGTCTTCGCCGTGCTGGTCAGCGTGCCGGGCGCGGTCGGCGGGGAGTCGTTCGTGGTGGCCGAAATCTCGTTGCTCGGGCCGGAGAGCCGGCCGGCGGCGTCCCGGGCGCGTACCACGTAGGTGTACGTGGTGCTCGGGGCGAGTCCGGTGTCGGTGAACATCGTGCCGGTACCCGTGGTCTGTGCGGTCGGCGTGGTCGAGCCGTTGCGGTAGATGTTGTACCCGGCGATGCTGCCGCTCGCGGTCGACGCGGCCCAGTTCAGCACGATGCTCGTACCGGTCCGGGCCGGGCTGGTCAGCGAACCCGGCACGGTCGGCGGGGTGGCGACCGGCGGCGTGGTCACCGGCGGCGGAGCCGGGATCGCGGGTACCACCCGGGTGGCGCCGAAGAACCGCGACCACCAGACGTTGGAGATCTTGACGACCTCCCCGGTGGTCGGCGAGTGGACCATCTTTCCGTCGCCGATATACATGCCGACGTGGTGGACCGTCGTCCAGTCGAACCGGTCGGTGGCGAAGAAGACCAGGTCACCGGGGAGCAGCTGGTCAACCGAGATCGGTGTCGTGGTGTGGTACTGATCCTTGGCGACCCGGGCCGTCGAGATGCCGACCGAGCGGTACGACGCCCACATCAGGCCGGAGCAGTCGTAGTGGTCCGGCCCCTCGGCACCCCACTCGTACGCCTTGCCGAGCTGGGACAGCGCGAACCTGACGGCCGCCAGCGCCCTCGGGTTGGCGGCTTCACCGTTCGCGTTGACGCCGACCTGCCCGTACCGGCTGGCCTGGCTCCGCTCGAACGCGTCCTGCTCGGCCTCGATCCTGGCGAGCTGAGCCGCGTTGTCCTGCTTGAGCTTGACCAGCGCGGCCTGGCGCGCCTCGAACGTGATGAACAGCGTGGTGCGCTGACCGGTCAGGCCCTGCTCGACGATCAGCGCGTCACTGTACATCCGGTACTTGGCCTGCTCGTCCGCGTCGGCGCGAGCGAGCTCCCGGGCGGCGGCCTCCGGCCCGGTCTCGGTGTCGTCGTCCTGGCCGGGTACCAGCCGGCCGAACTGCCGCAGATCGGTCCCGATCGGGCTGAACGGGCCTAGCCCGGTGGCCGTTTTGTAGGCGTCGGTCGCCGCATTGTCGGCCTTCTCGCGCAGCGCCGCGGCCTCGCCGGCCGCCGCCCGCCAGCTCCGCTCGCGCTCGACGACCGTGTCGTGCGCGGTCGCGAGCTGCTCGTCGAGTCCCTTGAGCCGTTCACCGAGCACCCCGACCTCGGTCTCGGCGGCGAGGATCTGCTGGCTCAACGGCCCGGGTACGGGTACGGCCTGGCTGGGTAGCGTGTTCGGCGGGGCGCCCGGCAGGCGCAGCTCACCGGTCGCGGCCGGCCGGCTGCCGTCGTCCGGCACGCTCACCGGGTCCGGCGCGCTGGTCATCGCGACGGGGGGCGGGGCGGCATGGACCGG
>DASRRF010000329.1:0-2779 GCA_035695905.1 Micromonosporaceae bacterium
AGATACTCAATCTCGTGGACGGTTCGCATCGGGTGCTCGCCGGCCTCGGGTCGCGCCGGCAGCTCGCGGGCGCCGGGGCCTGGCTGCCCGACAACCGCTCCATCGCCGTCATCACCTTGCTGGGCTGCGAAACCGACTGCAGCAGTCGCGCGCTCAACGCTCGAATGTGGCGGATACAGTATTTGGGCGCTGACACCGGCGCCGACGTAGAGGGGCGCGGGGTCTCACCCCAGCACGTCGAGCAACAGCTTGGCGCACCAGTCCAGCAACGCGGTGTCTCGCAAAGCCGGCCGGGGTACCGAGATGGTCTCGCCGATCGGCTTGTACACGGCTTCCGGGTAGAGTCGCTTGAGCCGCAACTGTTTCGAGTCCGGCAACGGGATCGGCGCGAACCGGATGTGCCGCCCCTGCAACGACGCCTCGGTCAGCCCATACGACCGGGCGACCAGCCGGAACCGGGCCACCGCAACGAGATTGCGTACCGGGTCGGGCGGTTCGCCGTACCGGTCGGTCATCTCGACCACGATCTCGTCGAGCGTCTCGGTGGATCGGGCCGCCGCGAGCTTGCGGTACATCTCCAGGCGCAGCCGTTCGACGCCGATGTACTCGTGCGGCAGGTGCGCATCGACCGGCAGGTCCACCTTGACGTCGGCGACCTCCTCCGCGGTCGGAGCGTCACCCTTGAACTCCTGAACCGCGTCGCCGACCATCCGTACGTACAGATCGAAGCCGACGCCCTCGATGTGCCCGGACTGCTCGCCGCCGAGCAGGTTTCCGGCGCCGCGGATCTCCAGATCCTTCATCGCCACGTACATCCCGGCGCCGAGTTCGCTGTGCTGCGCGATGGTGGCCAGCCGCTCGTGCGCGTGCTCGGTCAGCGGCTTGTCCGGTGGGTAGAGGAAGTACGCGTACGCCCGCTCGCGACCGCGCCCCACCCGGCCGCGGATCTGGTGCAGCTGCGCCAAGCCGAGCAGGTCGGCACGCTCCACGATGAGCGTGTTCGCGTTCGGGATGTCGATCCCGCTTTCCACGATCGTGGTGCAGACGAGGACGTCGTGCTCCTTCTCCCAGAAGCCGACCATCACCTTCTCTAGGGTGTCCTCGCCCATCTGCCCATGTGCCACGGCGATCCGCGCCTCCGGCACCAGCTCGCGCAGCCTGCGCGCGGCCCGCTCGATCGACTCGACCCGGTTGTGCAGATAGAACACCTGCCCGTCGCGCAGCATCTCGCGATGGATCGCGGCGGCCACCTGCCGGTTGTCCTGCGTCCCGACGTACGTCAGCACCGGATGCCGTTCCTCCGGCGGCGTCGCGATCGTGGACATCTCGCGGATGCCGGTGATGGCCATTTCCAGGGTACGTGGGATCGGCGTGGCCGACATCGTCAGCACATCCACGTGCGTACGCAGTGCCTTCAGGTACTCCTTGTGCTCCACACCGAACCGCTGCTCCTCGTCCACCACCACCATGCCCAGCCTCATGAACCGGGTGGTCGACTGGAGCAGCCGGTGCGTACCGATGACGATGTCTGCGGTGCCGTCGGCCAGTTTCGCGACCGTCTGCTCGGCCTCCCGGGGCGTCGCGAACCGGGACAGCTGCCGGATCTCCACCGGGAACTGGGCCATCCGCTCGGCGAACGTGTTGAAATGCTGCTGCGCCAGCAGCGTGGTGGGTACCAGGATGGCCACCTGCTTGCCGTCCTGCACCGCCTTGAACGCGGCGCGTACGGCGATCTCGGTCTTGCCGTACCCGACATCGCCACAGATCAACCGGTCCATCGGGATCGGCTGTTCCATGTCGTGCTTGACCTCGTCGATGGCGGCCAACTGATCCGGCGTCTCGGTGTATGGGAACGCGTCCTCCAGCTCCCGTTGCCACGGCGTGTCCGGCCCGAACGCGTACCCCTTGCTCGCCTTTCGGGCCGCGTAGAGCTGGATCAGCTGCGCCGCGATCTCGCGGACCGCCTTGCGCGCCCGGGCCTTCGCCTTCTGCCAGTCCGATCCGCCGAGCTTGTGCAGCGTCGGCTGTTCCCCCCCGACGTACCGGGACAGCTGGTCCAGCTGGTCGGTCGGTACGAACAGCCGGTCGCCGGGCTGGCCGCGTTTCGACGGCCCGTACTCGATGACGATGTACTCCCGCGATGCGCCGTTGACCGTACGCTGCACGAGTTCGGAGTACCGGCCGATGCCGTGCTGCTCGTGCACCACGTAGTCGCCGGCGCGCAGCTCAAGCGGGTCGATCGTGTTGCGCCGCCGGGACGGCATCTTCCGCATGTCCTTTGTGGACGCTCCACGCCCGCCGGTGATGTCGCTGGACGTGATGACCGCGAGGCGGGATGCCTCGTCGAGAAACCCGTGCCCCAGTGAGCCGGTGGTGACAACCGGAGCGCCCGGCGCCGGCGGCTCCTCCACAGTGGACACCAGAGACACCCCGACGCCGGCGTCCCGGAGCACCTCGACCGCGCGCTGGGCCGGGCCGTGCCCCTCGAAGACGAGCGCCACCCGCCAGCCGTCGCCGGCCCAGCGCTTGAGGTCGTCCAGTACCCGAGCTGTCTCGCCGTGGTAGAGCGGCACCGGTCGGGCGCCGAGCGCCACCGCCTCGACGGTGTCGTCGGACACCTCGTGGTCGAGCGAAAGCGACGGCTCGCCCAGATCCTCCTCCGCCGGTAGCGGCTCCACGATCCCGAACGGCGACACCGTCCACCATGGAAGGTCGAGCTGGCGGGCGGTTGCCCGTACCTCCGCCAAGGTCTTGAATGACGCGACACCAAGATCAATAG
>DASRRF010000330.1:0-5692 GCA_035695905.1 Micromonosporaceae bacterium
CCCGTTGCCGGAGCGCCCGTTCCCGCCGAATGGCAGGTGCGCCTCGGCACCGGAGGTGGAGTTGTTGACCGACACCATGCCGGCCGAGATGCCGGCCCGGAACGCGAACGCCTTGCTCGGATCGGTGGTGTAGATCGACGAGGACAGCCCGTACCCGGGCGCGTTGGCCAGCTCGATCGCCTCGTCCAGGTGCCGGTAGGGCAGCACGCCGACGATCGGGCCGAACGTCTCCGTGGTGAACAGCTTGTCCTCCGGGCGTACGTCGGCGACCAGCGTCGGGTGGTAGTACAGCCCGGCGCCGGGGTCCCCGGCGAACCCGGGCCGGGGGTTGGCCGCGGTGATCCGCCCGGCCGGCCCGAACGTGCGGTGGTGCGCGCCGACCCAGCCGAGGTACTCCTCGAACCGGTCGGCGAACCGCTGGGCCAGCAAAGGTCCATAGAGGACATCGGGCCGTTGCGGGTCACCGATGGTCGCGTCGCGCAAGGCCGTCGCGAGTCCCTCCACAAAGGAGGGGTACGCCGACTCGTGCACGATCGCGGTACCCAGCGAGGTGCACCGCTGGCCGGCTGTGCCGTACCCGCTGAAAAGGGCGCCCTCGACGGCGAGCGGGAGATCCGCGTCCTCGGTGACCACCATCGGGTTCTTGCCACCGAGCTCGAGGCACGGGGTCTGCAGGTGCCGCCCGCACAGCTCGCCGATCCGGGCCCCGACGGCGGACGAGCCGGTGAAGCCGACCTTGTCCACCAGGCCGGCGTCCAGCGCCGCGGTCAACCCGGCGAAGGTGGCGTCGCCGTCGGCGTAGACCACATCCAGCACCCCCGCGGGTACGCCGGCCGCGCGGATCAGGGCGGCGAACGCGGCGGCGCTGGCACTGGCGTACTCGGCCGGCTTCCAGACCACCGCGTTGCCGCACAGCAGGGCGGGTACGAGGTACCACGACGGTACGGCGACCGGGAAGTTGCCGGCCGTGATGATCGCCGCGACGCCGACCGGTACCCGGAACGTGAACAGCTGCTTGTCCGGCATCTCGCTCGGCACGGTCTGGCCGTACAACCGGCGCCCCTCGCCGAGGAAGAAGTCGCAGGTGTCCACGATCTCCTGCACCTCGCCACGGGACTCGGCGATCGGCTTGCCCACCTCCCGGGTGACCAGCTCCGCCAGCGCCTCGAAGTTCGCCGACACGAGCCGGCCCAGCTGGGCGATGACCTGGCCGCGGACCGGTGCCGGTACGGCCGCCCAGCGCCGTTGCGCGGCCCGGGCGGCGCGGCACGCGGCGACGAACGTGTCGGCATCGGCGAGCGCCACGTGTGCCACCACGTCGTCCAGCCGGGCGGGGTTGACCGATGGCAGCGTGGCATCCGGCGCGCCGGGTACCGGCTCACCGTTGACCGTTGAGCTGATGATGTGCGCCATCGTGGGTCTCCCGTCATCGAGTCCGTGTTGAGAGGCTAGTCCCGTGCTCCCGCCGCGCGCCGTACGCCGCCTCGTGCTGGCCCCGCTTGTTCTGCTGCTGACCGCCGCGGCCCTGGTCGGCCTGCCGGTCCTGATCCTGGTCGCGCTGGCCACCTCGATACCGGCCAAGCGGCGCGGCCGCGGGCTGCGCGTACTCGGGCTCGCCGTGGCCTGGTTGCTGCTGGAGTGCGCCGCGCTCGTCGCCTCGCTGGCGCTGTGGCTGGCCAGCGGCTTCGGTGGCCGGCTGCGTTCGGACTCCTTCCAGGACCGGCACTATGCCCTGGTGCGCTGGTTCCTGTCCGGCCTCTACGCGGTGGCGACCCGCGCGTTCGGGTTGCGGGTCGAGATCGACGAGCCGGAGGCCACCCCGGGCGAGCTGTCCCGCCGGCTGACCCGACCGGTCGTGGTGCTGAGCCGGCACGCCGGACCCGGCGACTCGTTCCTGCTCGTCTACCAGTTGCTCGCGCTGTACCACCGGCGGCCGCGGATCGTGATGAAGGCGGCGCTGCAGTTCGACCCGAGCCTGGACGTGGTGATCAACCGGCTGCCGCACGCGTTCGTGCACCCGCGCAAGGCGGGGGAGGGGCTGGTGGTGGCCGAGATCCGGCGGCTGTCGGCCGGCCTGGGACCCACCGACGCGCTGGTCATCTTCCCGGAGGGTGGCAACTTCACCCCACGCCGGCGGGTACGCGCGATCGAGCGGCTGCGCCGCGCGTCGAAGTTCACCGAGGCGGCCCGCGCCGAGCGGATGGAACACCTGCTGGCTCCGCGTACCGGCGGGGCCACCGCGGCGATCGAGGCGTGCCCGGAGGCGGACGTCATCTTCGTCGCGCACACCGGCCTGGACCACCTGATCACGATCGGCGACGTGTGGCGCGACCTGCCGGTCAACCAGGTGATCCGGGCGCGCTGGTGGCGGGTACCGGCACCAGATGTGCCGCGCGCCCGGGAACAGCAGGTGACCTGGCTGTACGACTGGTGGGAGCGGATCGACACGTGGATCGGTGCGGCCCGGACAGTCCGATGATCGGCTGATGGGTGGCCAGGTGCGCCCGCGGTCGGTAATGCTGTCTCGCGTGACCACCCCTCAAGATCTTGACCAGCGGTACCGGGGCGCCGTCGGTGGCCTCGCCGCCCCGGCCGTCGACGACTGGGGTGCCGAACCCGACCTGAGCCGGCCGGTACGCGCCGGCGCGACGCTGACCGGCCGGCAGGCGCTGGACCTGTTCACCGCCCAGCTGACCAGCCGGCACCTCGATCTCGCGGCACGCTGGCTGCGCGGTTTCGGTGAGGGGTTCTACACCATCGGTTCGTCCGGCCACGAGGGCAACGCTGCGGTGGCGGCGGCGCTGCGGCCGACCGACCCGGCCCTGCTGCACTACCGTTCCGGCGGGTTCTACTGTGCCCGGGCCGGCCAGGTCGGCCTGGACCCGATCCGGGACGTGCTGCGCGGCGTGGTCGCGTCGGCCGAAGAGCCGATCGCGGGCGGCCGGCACAAGGTCTTCGGACATCGCGAGCTCAACATCGTTCCGACCACCTCCACGATCGCCTCGCACCTGCCGCGCGCGGTGGGGCTCGCGTTCGCGGTGGAGCGGGCGCGGCGCTCCGCCGTACCCTCGCGGGCCTTTCCCAGCGAGCGCACGACGGCGCCGCAGTGGCCGGCGGACGCGGTGGTGGTCTGCTCGTTCGGCGACGCCTCGGTGAACCACGCGACCGCGGCCGCGGCGTTCAACACCGCCGGCTGGTGCGACCACACCGGGTTGCGGCTGCCGATCCTGTTCGTCTGCGAGGACAACGGGATCGGGATCAGCGTCCGGTCGCCCGAGGGCTGGGTGGCGGCCACCCTGCGATCCCGGCCCGGGCTGCGCTACCTGGCCGCGGACGGCACCGATCTGGTGGAGGCGTACGAGGCGGCGACCGAGGCGGCCGAATGGGTACGCCACAACCGGCGCCCGGCGGTGCTGCACCTGTCCACCGTCCGGCTGATGGGCCACGCCGGTGCTGATGCCGAGGTGGCATACCGTACCCCGGCGGAGATCGAGCGGGACCTGGACGGCGACCCGGTGATCGGCACCGCCAGGATCCTGGTGGCGGCCGGGTTGGCCACCCCGGACGAGCTGCTCACCCGGTACGACGAGATCGGCTGGCAGGTACGCAAGGTGGCCGAGGAGGTGCTCGACGAGCCGAAGCTGGCCAACGCCACCGAGATCGTGGCGGCGCTGGCGCCGCGCCGCCCGGTACGCGTTTCCCGAGCCGTCGCCGACGCCGGGTCGCGTGCCGCCGGGCCGCTCGCCGCGGCCCGGAGCACCGCGTTCAACGGCCGGCTGCCCGAGCAGGCCGGTCCGCTGACCGTGGCCCAGACGATCAACGCGACGCTGACCGACGCGTTAGTCGCCGAGCCGAGCATGCTGGTCTTCGGCGAGGACGTGGCGGCCAAGGGCGGCGTGTACGGCGTGACCAAGGGCTTGCGGGACCGCTTCGGCGCTACCCGGGTCTTCGACACGCTGCTCGACGAGACGTCGATCCTCGGGCTCGCGCTCGGCGCCGGGATGGCCGGGATGCTGCCGGTGCCGGAGATCCAGTACCTGGCGTACCTGCACAACGCCGAGGACCAGCTGCGCGGCGAGGCGGCCACGATGCAGTTCTTCTCCCGCGGTGCGTACCGAAACCCGCTGGTCGTGCGGGTGGCCGGGCTGGCGTACCAGGAGGGGTTCGGCGGGCATTTCCACAACGACAACGCGGTGGCCGTACTGCGCGACATCCCCGGCCTGGTGGTCGCGCTGCCCGCGCGGTCCGACGACGCCGCCGGGATGCTGCGCACCTGCCTCGCCGCGGCCTCGGTGGACGGCACGGTCTGCGTGTTCCTGGAGCCGATCGCGCTCTACCACACCCGAGACCTGTATACCGACGGTGACGGCGAGTGGCTGGCGTCCTACGCCGCTCCGGACGACTGGGCGGCCACCCACGTGCCGGTCGGCCGGGCACGCGTCTACACCCTGGGCTCCGGTGACGAGCTGACGATCATAACCTTCGGCAATGGGGTACGGATGAGCCTGCGCGCCGGCCTGCGGCTGTCCGCCGAGGGGGTCGGGATACGCGTGGTCGACCTGCGCTGGCTGTCGCCGCTGCCGGTGGCCGACATCATCCGGGAGGCCTCGGCGACCGGGCGGGTACTCCTGGTCGACGAGACCCGCCGGGCCGGCGGGGTCGGCGAAGGCATACTCGCCGCCCTGGTCGACGCCGGGTACGTCGGCGTAGCCCGCCGGGTCGCCTCGGTCGACTCGTTCATCCCGCTCGGGCCGGCGGCCAAGCACGTACTGGTCAGTGAGGAGGCGGTGACCCACGGGGCGCGCGCGCTCCTCGGGCGTTGACACTTGCGTCCGCGCGGCGGGGCGTGTGGACTACCCGCTAATGAACCCCGGGTACCCTCGGCGGGGATGTTTCTTGAGTGAGGAGGCAGTGGGCAGTGAGCGCGACCGCTGGTCAGGCCGCCGACGGCGTAAGGAGCCTGGCGGACCGGTTCGGCATCGAGCCGGGGATGGTCGTAATGGAGATGGGCTACGACGACGACGTAGACGAGGATCTCCGCGACACCCTGATCGACCGCTGCGGTGAGCTGGTCGACGAGGACACCGACGAGGTCGTCGACGTCGTCCTGCTGTGGTACCGGGACGGCGACGGAGATCTGGTGGAGCTGCTGCTCGACGCGCTCGGGCCGCTCGCCGACAACGGTGTGGTGTGGCTGCTGACCCCGAAGGCCGGCCGCCCCGGGCACGTAGAGCCGAGCGACGTCAGCGAGTCCGCGCCGACCGCCGGGCTGCAGCAGACCTCGACGATCAACGCGGGCAAGGACTGGGGCGGCGCCCGCCTCGTTGCGCCGCGGGCTGCCCGTAGCCGCCGCTGACCCGTAGCCCCCGCTGACGCGGGGTGGCATGCTCGTCGGCATCAGTACTCGTTGATTGGAGTGCGCATGCCGATCGAGGCGGGCATGGAGGCCCCCGACTTCACCCTGAAGGACCAGAACAACCAGGAGGTCCGGTTGTCGGACTTCCGCGGGCAACGCAACGTGCTGCTCGTGTTCTACCCGCTCGCCTTCACCGGGGTCTGCCAGGGTGAGCTGTGTGAGATGCGGGACAACCTGAACGACTTCGCCAACGAGAACGTCCAGGTGCTCACGGTCAGCGTGGACTCGCCGTACTCCCACAAGGTGTGGGCCGAGCGTGAGGGGTACCAGTTCCCG
>DASRRF010000331.1:0-6399 GCA_035695905.1 Micromonosporaceae bacterium
CCGCTGCCGCTCGCGCCCCATCCAACGCGGCGGAGGTGCGTAGCATGCGGTGGCTACGACGGTTGTTCCGGCAGATCCCCGACGAGGACAGCGCCGCCGACCTGGTGGAGGACAAGCAGCCGTGCCCGTTGCGTACCCGGCATACCCATCCGGACAACGACGGCAAGCACTGGGCCAACGAGAACACCGCAGCGTTCCCGGTCAACCGGGCGCGGATGACCCCGGGGATGCAGTACCGGGGTCATGGTGGGCGGTGGCCGGTGTGACCGAATCGCGCTGGGTATATGTCATCGACAGGCCCGGTGGTCAGAACACGTTTGCGTTGCTCAACGCCCGGCTGTGCACCGAGACGAGCACGTGATGCCCGCCGGCACCGATGAGCCATTCGCCGGAACGCCCGCCTGCGATTCGCTGTCGCGCGGTGGTTGCGGCCCAGCGCATACGCTCCTCCGCGATCATGCGCTGCGTCGCCTACTTGGCGTTGAAGTAGTTGGCCTCGGGGTGGTGCACAATCAACGCGTCCGTTGACTGCTCCGGATGCAGCTGGAACTCCTCGGACAGGGTCACCCCGATCCGGTCGGAGTCCAGCAGCTGGGCCACTTTCGCCCGGTCTTCGAGATCGGGGCAGGCCGGGTAGCCGAACGCGTACCGGCAGCCGCGGTACTCCGTCCTCAGTAGACCGGCCAGGTCCGCGGGGTCGTCGTCGGCCACCGTACGGCCGTCGGGCAGAGCGAGCTCGCTGCGTACCCGGCGGTGCCAGTACTCGGCCAGCGCCTCGGTCAGCTGCACGGACAGGCCATGTACCTCCAAATAGTCCCGGTACGCGTTGCGGGCGAACAGCTTCGCCGCGTACTCGCTGATCGGCTGGCCGACCGTGACCAGCTGGAACGCGATCACATCAAGACCATCAGCGGCCGGCTTGAAGAAGTCCGCGATGCACAGCCGGCGCTCGCGTCGCTGCCGCGGGAACACGAACCGGGCCCGCTCGGCGTGGCCGTTCTCGTCCAGCACGACGAGCGCGTTTCCCTCGCTGTAGCACGGGAAGTAGCCGTACACGACGGCGGCTTCGAGTACCTTGTCCGCAGTCAGCCGGTCCAGCCAGTAGCGCAGCCGCGGCCGGCCCTCGGTCTCCACCAGGTCCTCATAGGACGGTCCGGTGCCGCCGCGCGAGCCGCGCAGGCCCCACTGGCCGAGGAAGGTGGCCCGCTCGTCCAGCAATGCGGCGTAGTCGGCCAGGGGGATCCCCTTGACCACCCGGGTACCGAAGAACGGCACCGCCGGTACCACCACATCACCGTCCACATCGGAGCGTACGGAGTCGTCGTCGAGCTCGGGGAGCTGCTCGGTGACCACCGCGCGGTGCCGTTCGCGGCGTTCCTTGCGGGCGGCGAGCGCGGCTTCCCGATCCGCGTCCAGCACCGGTGCACCGCCGCGCTTCGCGGTCATCACGCGGTCCATGAGGGACAGTCCCTCGAATGCGTCGCGGGCGTAGTACACCTCGCCGGCGTACCGCGCCCGCAGGTCATCCTCCACATAGGACCGGGTGAGCGCGGCGCCGCCGAGCAGCACCGGCCAGCGCTGAGCCAGCCCGCGGGTGGTCATCTCCTCCAGGTTGTCCTTCATGACCACTGTGGACTTGACGAGCAGCCCGGACATCCCGATCGCGTCCACCGAGTTCGCCTCGGCGGCGTCGATGATTGCCGTGATCGGCTGCTTGATGCCGATGTTGACAACCTCGTACCCGTTGTTGGACAGGATGATGTCGACGAGGTTCTTGCCGATGTCGTGCACGTCGCCCTTGACCGTGGCGAGCACGATCCGGCCCTTGCCCCCGCCGTCGGCCTTCTCCATATGCGGTTCCAGGTACGCGACCGCGGCCTTCATCACCTCGGCGGACTGCAGTACGAACGGCAGCTGCATCTGGCCGGAGCCGAACAGCTCACCGACCTCCTTCATGCCGGCCAGCAGCGTGTCGTTGATGATGTCCAGCGCGGGCCGGTCGGTCAGCGCGGCATCAAGGTCGGCCTCCAGGCCGTTGCGCTCGCCGTCGATGATCCGCCGCTGCAGCCGCTCGTCCAGCGGGAGCGAGGCCAGCTCCTCGGCCCGGGACGCCCGGGCGGAGGCGACGTCCACCCCCTCGAACATGTCGAGGAACCGCTGCAAGGGGTCGTACCCCTCACGCCTGCGGTCATAGACCAGGTCCAGCGCGACCTCGCGCTGCTCCTCCGGGATCTTGGCCATCGGCAGGATCTTGGAGGCGTGCACGATGGCGCTGGTCAGCCCGGCCTGCACGCACTCGTGCAGGAACACCGAGTTGAGCACCTGGCGGGCCGCCGGGTTCAACCCGAACGAGACGTTCGAGATGCCCAGGGTGAAGTTCACTTCGGGGTACCGCTGGGTGATCCGCCGGATCGCCTCGATCGTCTCGATCGCGTCCCGGCGGGTCTCCTCCTGTCCGGTGGAGATCGGGAAGGTCAGGCAGTCCACCAGGATGTCCGGCAGGGCGAGCCCCCAGGTGCCGGTCAGGTCCTCGATCAGCCGGGCGGCCACCCGTACCTTCCATTCGGCGGTACGGGCCTGGCCCTCCTCGTCGATGGTCAGCGCGACGACGGCCGCGCCGTGCTCCTGGACGATCGGCATCACCCGGGCGTACCGCGAGCCCGGGCCGTCGCCGTCCTCGAAGTTCACCGAGTTGATCACACAGCGCCCGCCGAGCATCTCCAGGCCGGCCTCCACCACCGGCGGCTCGGTCGAGTCCAACATGATCGGCAACGTGGACGCGGTGGCGAACCGGCCGGCCACCTCGCGCATGTCCACCGCGCCGTCCCGGCCGACGTAGTCCACGCACAGGTCCAGCACGTGCGAGCCGGACCGGGTCTGGTCCCGGGCGATCTCGACACAGGACTGCCAGTCACCGGCGAGCATCGCGTCCCGGAACGCCTTTGACCCGTTCGCGTTCGTCCGCTCCCCCACCATCAGCACGCTGGCGTCCTGGGCGAACGGTACGTGGTGGTAGAGCGAGGCCAGGCCCGCGTCGGGTTGCGGCTCGCGGGCCGCTCGCGGCACGCCCCTGACCCGTTCCACCACGGTACGGATGTGCTCCGGCGTGGTACCGCAGCAGCCACCGATCAGCGAGACGCCGTACTCGGTGACGAACCGGTGCAGCGCCTCGGCCAGCTCGTCCGGCTGGAGCGGGAAGCGCGCGCCGTCCGGGGTCAGCTCGGGCAGCCCCGCGTTGGGCATCACGGACAGCGGTACCCGGGCGTGCCGGGACAGGTAGCGCAGGTGCTCGGTCATCTCGGCCGGCCCGGTGGCGCAGTTCAACCCGACCAGGTCGATGCCGAGCGGCTGCAGCGCGGTCAGTGCCGCGCCGATTTCCGTACCCAGCAGCATGGTGCCGGTGGTCTCGACGGTGACCTGGCAGATCAGCGGGACCTCACGCTGTGCCGCGGCCATCGCGCGGCGGGCGCCGACCACTGCCGCCTTGGCCTGCAGCAGATCCTGGCTGGTCTCCACGATCAGCGCGTCCGCGCCGCCGGCGAGCAGCCCGGCCGCGTTCTCCCGGTACCCGTCGCGCAGCGTGGCGTACGGCGTATGGCCGAGCGTGGGCAGCTTGGTGCCCGGGCCCATCGAGCCGAGCACGTAGCGTGGGTGGTCCGGGGTGGACCACCGGTCGGCCGCCTCGCGGGCCAGCCGGGCGCCCGACTCGGACAGCTCCCCGATCCGGTGTGCGATGTCGTACTCGCTGAGCGCGCTCAGGTTGGCGCCGAACGTGTTGGTCTCGACGCAGTCGCTGCCGGCCGCGAGGTACGCCTCGTGGATCGAGCGGACGATGTCCGGCCGGGTCGCGCTGAGGATCTCGCTGCAGCCTTCGTACCCGGCGTAGTCGTCCACGGTCGGGTTGGCGGCGTGCAGCATGGTGCCCATCGCGCCGTCGGCGATGAGTACCCGATCGGTCAACGCCTGGAAAAACGAGGTCGCCACGGTCCCCAGGCTAGCCGCCCGCGGGGTAATCGGGACCGGGTGGTCTCACGGTGTGCCCGGGGGGCCGCTGTGCGCTACGGCACGTAGGCTGGTGACGTGACGGAGTTCGACGGACTGCCCGTGCTGCGTTCCCCAGTGGCGATCGCGGCCTTCGAGGGCTGGAACGACGCCGCGGACGCGTCCACCGCCGTGGTCGAGCACCTGGAGCAGGTCTGGGACGCCCGGCCGATCACCTCGCTGGATGCCGAGGAGTTCTACGACTTCCAGGTCAACCGGCCGACCGTGACGATGGCCGACGGCGAGGTCCGCATGATCGACTGGCCGACCACCCGGTTCATGGTGGCCGGGCCGCCCGGCACGGAGCGTGACGTCGTGCTGATCCGCGGGATCGAGCCGAGCATGCGCTGGCGCGGGTTCTGCGAGCAGGTCCTGGAGATCTGTCACAGCCTCGAGGTGACCCGGATCGTGCTGCTCGGCGCGCTGCTCGCCGATGTGCCGTACACCCGCCCGCTGCCGATCAGCGGCAGTGCCTCGGACCGGGACGCGGCCGAGCGGCTCAACCTGACCCCGACCCGGTACGAGGGTCCCACCGGCATCGTCGGCATCCTGCACGACGCGTGTACCCGTGCCGAGCTGGACGCGGTCTCGTTCTGGGTACATGTACCGCATTACGCGAACAACCCGCCCTGCCCCAAGGCGACCCTGGCCCTGCTGCACCGGGTCGAGGAGGTACTCGACCTGCCGGTGCCGATGGCCGATCTGGCGGAAGAGGCGGCCGAGTGGGAGCAACGGGTACGCACCGCCGCCGAGCAGGACGCCGAGCTGGGTGAGTACGTCCGCGAGCTTGAGGAGCGGGTCGGCGACGCCGGGATCCAGCCGCTGACCGGCGACGAGATCGCCCAGGAGTTCGAGAAGTACCTGCGCCGGCGCGGTGGCCCGGCCGGCCCGACCACGGGCTGGTAGCTCACGGGCGCGGTATGTCCCTGCGCAATAAATATGTCGCACAGACATACCGGTGAAAGGTGATTGCCGGACCGGCGGCGTGTCACACTCCGTGTCGCGTCCTAGGAAGCTAGGTTGTGCGCCATGACCGTGAACCCTGGCGCGGCCGAGTTCCCGCACCGCCAGATCGCCGCGCAGCTGCGGGCCCGGATCCGCCGCGGCGACTGGGCGCCCGGCGAGCGCCTGCCGTCGATCCCGTCGATCGCGGCCATGTACGGGGTCGCGAAGCAGACCGTCCAGCGCACCATCGACCAGCTCCGGGTCGAGGGCCTGCTGATAACCAAACCCGGCTCGGGTACGTACGTCCGCGGCACCAGGCGCCGGCTCAACCGGCTGTCCCGCGGGCGGTACGGCGCGCATCGCGGCTACCACGCCGACCTCGCCGCGCGGTACCGCCAGCATCTCATCGAGGTCGGCCACTGTCCCGGCCCGCCCGAGGTGGCCGACGCGTTCGGCGTCAGCGACGGCACCGAGCTCGTGGTACGCAGGCATCTCGTGCGCACCGGCGAGGCCGCGGTGGAGGTGGGCGCGTCGTGGTTCCGCACGGCCGACGCGGGCGGCACGTCGCTGGAGCGGATGGAGGCGTACGGCCGCCCGCTGTACCAGGAGGTCGAGGACGTCACCGGCCGGCGGTACGCGACCGCGACCGACCAGATCACCGCGCGGCTGCCCACCCGGGAGGAGGCCGAGCTGCTGCAGATCCGGCCGGACACCCCCGTGCTGCACCTGTTGCACGTCGCCTACGACGGCGAGCACCGGCCGATCGAGGTGGCCACCGCGACCTGGCCGGGCCCGGTCACCGGGCTGGTCGAGGAGTACGCGGTGCCCGGCGCCCGCCCCGAACCCACGCTGGATCCCGATCTCGTGCTCGGCTGAACGCTACAACCTCACCCCGAGGAGAGCGTCCACTGTGGACGCCGCGAGCGCGGGTGCGTCGGGATCGGAGCCCTGCCCGGCGAGCACCGACTCCGCCCACGCGTCCACAAGGGACAGTGCACCGGGGGTGTCAAGGTCATCGGCGAGCCGGCGCCGTACCCCGGTGAGAAGCTCGACCCCGGACGGCCCGCGGTCGGCCGCGGCGGCCTCGCGCCACCGGGCCAGCCGCTGCTGCCCGGCCTTCAGTACGTCATCGGTCCACTGCCGGTCCACCCGGTAGTGGTCGGCGATCAGCGCCAGCCGGACCGCCATCGGGTCCACGCCGTCGGCGCGCAGCCGCGAGACGAACACCAGGTTCCCCCGGGACTTCGACATCTTCTCGCCGTTCAGGCCGATCATTCCGGCGTGCACATAGTGCCGGGCGAACGGTGCGACGCCGGTCAGCCGCTCGGCATGCGCCGCGGAGCACTCGTGGTGCGGGAAGAGCAGGTCGTTCCCGCCGCCCTGGATGCCGATCTGGTCACCGAGCAGCCGCTG
>DASRRF010000332.1:0-2814 GCA_035695905.1 Micromonosporaceae bacterium
GACGCCGGGGGCGATCGGGCGGCGCCGAAGGCAGTGGTCCGTGTCCTCGGCCGGCCGCGGATCGAGGACCCGCCGGCCGGGCTGAAGGTCCGCTCGGCCGCGATCGAGCTGATGGTCTACCTCGCCGTCCACCGCGACGGCGCCCACGCCGACCAGGTCATGGACGAGCTCCTCCCCGAGGTGCGTCACCGCCTGGCCGCCGGCCGGCTGCACACCGCCGCGTCCAACCTGCGCCACCTGCTCGCCGGCGCCGCCGGCGACGCCGACCCGGGTGACTACGTGGTCAAGGAGCGGGGCCGCTACCGGCTCAACCCGCGGGCGGTGGACGTGGACCTGTGGCGGCTCCGCGCGGCCTGCGCCCGCGCCGCCGCGACCCGGGATCCGTCGGCGCGGCTGGCCGCTCTGCGGGAGGCCTGCCGGGCCTACCGGGGCGAGCTCGCCGAGGGCTGCGACTACGACTGGATCACTTCGCACCGGCAAGGCGTCCGGGTGCTCGGCGTTGACGCGCACGCCGCGGCGGCCGCCGCGGTCGCCGACTCCGATCCGGGCGAGGCGGCCCGGCTGCTGCGCGCCGCGGTCGAGCACGACCCAGCCAATGAGGAGGTCTGCCAGCAGGCCATGCGCGCCTACGCGCACCTCGGCGACGCGGAGGCGATCCGGTCGCTGCTGCGCCAGTTGGCCCTCGCGCTCGACGGCATCGGCGTGGAACCCAGCGAGGACACCGTCGCGTTGGCCGACGACCTGCGCCGCGACCTCGATGATCGGCGCGACCGTGTAGCGTCCACAGATCCGTGAGCAATGTCGACTGATCATGAGCAGACGATGAGCAATATCGGGATTTGGTGAGCACTCCGGAGAGCTCGTAGCGTTGCGGTCCATGATCGCGCGGCCTCCTGGAGGCGTTCGGCGGGAAGACGACGTGCCTGCTGCGTGGGTTCGGTACGTGGACGGCCGGGTCTGTGCGATCAGGCTGGCGGATCTGCGGCCGTCGGATTTCGAGGGCGCGGAGCCGTGGCGGCGGGTGCGGTCGGTGCGTGGCGGCAAGCACCATTCCGGGGCTTACGCGTCGGCGACGACGGGTGGGTTCGTGCTGTACGAGAGCCGGCTGGAGCTGGCGAGGCTGCTGCTGGCGGATTTTGATCCGCAGGTGTGCCGGATCTACGCGCAGCCGTTTCGGCTGGTGGCCCGGATCGGGGACCGGATGCGCCGTCACGTCCCGGACTACCTGCTGGTCTCTTCGGCGGGTGTGGCCCGGGTGGTGAACGTCAAACCGGCCGGGCGGCTGGCGGACTCGGCGGTCGCGGATGCGTTGGCGTGGCCGGGGAGCCTGGTCGATGGTCACGGTTGGGAGTACGAGGTCTGGTCGGGCGCCGACGCGACCGTGGTGGAGAACGTCCGGTTCCTGGCCGCGTATCGGCGTCCGGGGGTGGTGCCGGCGGAGGAGGTGACGCGGGCCTGGGCGGGTGTTCGTGATGGTGAGGCGTTGGCGGCGGCCGAGCGGAGGCTGGCGGGTGGGCGGCCCCGGCACGAGGCGAGACCGGCGTTGATGGCCCTGCTGTGGTCGGGGATGTTGACCACGGATCTGACGCGCCCGCTGTCGGGGGATTCGGTGCTGCGGAGGGCGCGGTGAGCCGGTGGACGACGACGCTGCGGCCCGGGCTGCCGCTGTGCTTCGACGGCGAGCAGTTCACCGTGGCCGAGATCGAGGGACGCCGGGTGCTGCTGCGGGGGACGGGCGCTACGGGGGAGCCGAGTTGGCGTCAGGTGGACACGGCGGTGCTGTTGTCGCACCCGAGTACGCGGATCCTGGTCGACGCGCCGGAGCCGCAGACCGCGGTGGGAAGCGTGCTGGGCGCGTTGACCGAGGTCGAGGACGATGCGCTGACGGTGCGGTACCGGCATGTGCAGGAGGTGCGGACGGGCTACCGGTTGGGCTGCGCGGAGTTGGCCCTGGAGGGGGAGCCGCGGCCTGATTACGCGCCGGATGTGCCGGCGATGCGCCGGTACGCCGCCAAGGCGGCCGAGTTGGGGGTCGGGGTGAGCACGATCCGCCGTTGGGTGTCCCAGGCCGAGGCTGGGCCGGCGGGCTTGGTGAAGGAGCGGCCGGTCCGGGACGTGCTCGACCGGGCGGATCCCCGCTGGGTGGACGCCGCCCGCGGCGTGATCGCGCGGTATGTGACCGCCAGCCGGCCGGTCCGCAATCTGGTGCTGATCGAGATCGAGGAGCGTCTGGCGGAGGTCCATGGGCGCGGGGTGGTGCCCAGCCCGGCGCGCACGACGGGGTATGCGATCCTGCGTGAGCTGGGCCGCGGCCGCAACGCCTTCACCGGTAGTACGAAGGGCAAACGGTCGATCGCGAACCGTCCGCAGGGTGTCTACGGCAGGCTGCGGGCGACCCGCCCGGGCGAGTACGTGGTACTGGACACGACCCGGCTGGACGTGTTCGCGATGGAGCCGGTGACCTGCCGGTGGGTGCAATGCGAGCTCACCGTGGCCATGGACCTCTACAGCCGGGTGATCACCGGGCTGCGGCTGACCCCGGTGTCGACGAAGTCGGTGGACGTCGCTGGTGTGCTGTTCGAGACGGTTCATGCCCAGGGCGCTCCGGGGCCGGACGGGGTGGAGCCGCTGCCCTACTGCGGGATCCCGGCGACGGTGGTGGTGGACGCGGACAAGCTGGTGGACGCGCACGGGCAGCCGCTGCTGCCGACGGTGGCGGCGGAGACCATCGTCTTCGACCACGGCAGCGTCTATGTGTCCAACCACATCCAAAGCGTCTGCGCCAGGTTCGGCATCTCCTTGCAGCCGGCCCGT
>DASRRF010000333.1:0-3213 GCA_035695905.1 Micromonosporaceae bacterium
TCGCCCCGCCCACCACGTACCCCATGGCAGATGACCCTATGCGGTGACCGCGACGGCCGCAGCAAGCCGGCCCGGTAGCCCGGCCCGGTAGCATCGCTGGCGCCATGACTGAAAGCTCCCGCGCGCTCTCCACAGCCCAGCAGCGTGCCGTCGCCGAGCTGATCCGCGTCTCCCCGGTCGCGAACGAGCTCGGTCACCGGTTCGCCGCCGCCGGCCACGAACTGCACCTGGTCGGCGGTTCGGTGCGCGACGCACTGCTCGGCCGGCTCGGCGAGGACCTCGATTTCTGCACCGACGCCCGGCCGGAACAGACCTTGGAGATCGTGACCGGCTGGGCCGAGACGACCTGGACCACCGGCGCGGAGTTCGGCACGATCGGCGCCGCGCGGCGCGGGCTGCGGCTGGAAATCACCACGTTCCGGGCCGAGTCGTACGACCGGGTCCGGCGGCATCCGGTCGTCGAGTACGGCACGAGCCTCGCAGAGGATCTGCGCCGGCGCGACTTCACGGTCAACGCGATGGCGGTCAGCGTGCCGCAGAACCGGTTCACCGACCCGCACGGCGGCCTCGCCGACCTGGCCGCGCGCCGGCTGGCCACCCCGGGTACGCCGGAGGAGTCGTTCGCCGACGACCCGCTGCGGATGCTGCGCGCGGCCCGGTTCGCCGCCCAGCTCGGCTTCACGGTCGACCCGGCGGTCCTCGACGCGATGGCCGGGATGGCCGGTGACCTGGCCCGGATCGCGGCCGAGCGGATCCGCGACGAGTTCACCAAGCTGCTCTGCGCCGGTGACCCGGTGACCGGGTTGCGGCTGCTCGTCGACACCGGGCTGGCCGAGGTGTTCCTGCCCGAGCTGACCGGGTTGCGGTTGGAAATCGACGAGCACGCCCAGCACAAGGACGTGTACGAGCACACGCTGACCGTGGTGGACAACGCGGTCCGGCTGGAGGACACCGGGCCGGACCTCGTCCTGCGGATGGCCGCGCTCATGCACGACGTGGGCAAGCCGGCCACCAAGGAGGTCGGTCCGGACGGCCGGGTCAGCTTCCACCACCACGAGGTGGTCGGCGCGCGGCTGACCAAGCTGCGGATGCGCGAGCTGCGCTACCCCAAGGACGTGGTCGCGGACGTGACCAAGCTGGTCGCCCTGCACCTGCGTTTCTACGGGTACGGCCGGGGCGAGTGGACCGACTCCGCGGTGCGCCGGTACGTGACCGATGCCGGTGAGCTGCTGCCGCGCCTGCACAGGCTCACCCGGTCCGACTGCACCACCCGCAACCGGCGCAAGGCCGCCCAGCTCGCTGCGGACTACACGGCGCTGGAGGAGCGGATCGCGCGGCTGCAGGACGAGGAGGACCTGGCCCGGATCCGCCCCGACCTGGACGGCAACGCGATCATGAAGCTGCTCGGCGTACCGCCCGGTCCGGTCGTCGGGCAGGCCTGGCGGTACCTCAAGGAGCTGCGGTTGGATCGTGGCCCGCTCAGTCCGGAGGAGGCCGAGGCGGAGCTGCTGCGCTGGGCGCGCGACGAGGGTGTACTCGGGTAGCCATGCAGCCGTACCAGGAGCCGCAGTTCGCGCCGCCGCCACGCCAGCGCAGCCCGTACGCGGTGCCGGTGATCGCGCTGTCGGTGACCCTGGTGGCGCTCGTAGCGGCGATCGTCATCGTGGTCCTGGTCAAGTCCGCGCGCGAGCGTACCGCGAAGGACTCGTGCGTGGTCGGTGGTTGGCTGGTGGCCAGGTACGAGGAGCGGGTGGCGATCGAGGGCGTCGGCCCGGTCCTGTTCACCGGCACCGGGGCCCGGCTGGAGCTGCGCGCCGACGGCACCGGGCGTACCGACTACGGCGCCGGCACCGTGTTCACCGGCAATGCCAGCGGCAAACGGATCACGCTGATGATCAGCGGCGCGGTGACATTCCACTACCGCGCGGCGGACCACATCCTGGCGTTCTCGGACGTACGGTCGACGGCCACCTCGGAGGCGGCCGTGGGCGACGAGAAGCTGGGCCGTACGGCGCTGGCCGGCAACGCCGACCCGGCGAACTACACGTGTGCCGGCGGCAAGCTCACCGAGCAGACCGCGACCTACCGGGCGGAGCTCACCCGCGAGTCGTGATCGCGGTTCGCGGGTACCCCGCGGACACCGAGCGGGTCGCCGCACTCCGGCCGACCACCGCGTACCAGCACGCGAGCACTCCGTACCCGAGCGCAACGGCGACCACCGCGGGAACCGACCTGCCGTCGGCCGGCAGTACCGCCGCGGCGACCAGCAGCCCGAGTACGAACGTCGTGTTGAACGCGGTGTCGTTCACGCTGAACACCCGGCCCCGGTACGCGTCGTCGCACTCGTGCTGCAACGCGGTGTCCACCACGATCTTCGTACCCTGGGACGCGATGTTCAGCAGGAACGAGCCGAGCAGCAGCAGTGGCGCGCGGAACGGCGGCGCCAGCACGAGCAGGACAACCCCGGTGCCACCGAGCAGCACGCTGATCCAGGCCCAGCCGGGTAGCCGCCGGGTGGCCGCCGGTGTGATCAGTGCGGCGACCAGCGTGCCGCTGCCGCCGGCTGCGATGACCATGCCCAGGCCGGAGACCGAGCGGCCGTCGTTGCCGCCGGTGAAGTAACGGCTGAACAGCAACAGCGTGGCGAGCGCGAGTACGCCGTACAGCGCCCGGTGGGCGGCCTGGACGAGTAGCGCGTAGCCGGCGACCGGGCGCTGGGTGAGGTGGCGCAGCCCGGCCACCATCCCGCGGGCCACATCCGCGCACGCGGCCAGCAGCGCGTCGGTGCGCCGGTCCAGCGCGTCCGGGCCGAGCGCGGTACGGGTGAACAGCGCCCACAGGATGAGCGCGGAGACCAGGTACCCGGCCGCCCCGAGCAACGCGACCCCGGCGTACCCGTGGCTGTCGATGCCGGCGGCGCCGAGCAGCGTGGCGGCGGTACCCAGCCCGACCGCGTACCCGACCGTACCCAGCGTGGTGGCTAGCGCGTTGCCGGCGACCAGCCGTTCGTCGTCGAGCACGTGCGGCAGCGCGGCACCGAGGCCGGCGAGGAAGAACCGGTTCACCGCGATCGCGAGCAGCGCGAAGATGGTGAACGCGCCGGTCGACGAGCCATGCCAGAGCATCACCGCGCACGGCACGACCAGCCCGGCGCGGAGCAGGTTCGCCGCGCACAGGGACGTACGCCGCTGCCAGCGGTCCAGCATCACCCCG
>DASRRF010000334.1:0-6799 GCA_035695905.1 Micromonosporaceae bacterium
GCCACGTCGGAGTCCAACGCAGCCGCAACGTCCACGGGGGTCACTCCGCGGTCGACGTCGACGGCCAGCGTGCGCAGTTCCAGTCCACGGGCGGCGGCCAGCCCCTGCAGGACATACCGGTCGGTGGGGAAGTTGTCGTCGTCGGTGACGATCACCCGGCGGCCCGGCCGGGCATCCAGCGCGGCGACGGCCAGCTTGTAGAGGTTCACACTGGTCGAGTCCGCCAGCACCACCTCGCCCGGGTCCACCCCGAGCACCCCGGTGGCGAGCACGTCGCCGGTCACCCGGGCCAGCTCGATCCACCGGTCCCAGCCGCGGATCAGCTGCTCGCCCCATTCCACGTCGACCGCCTGGCGCAGTCGGTCCCGGGTGGCGATCGGCAGCCGGCCCAGCGAGTTGCCGTCCAGGTAGACCACGCCGTCGTCGGCGATCGCGAACCGGGCGCGGAACGGGGCGAGCCGGTCCGCCGCGTCCAGCGCGTGCGCCCGGGAAAGCAGTTCGGTCATGGTCAGAACGCTACTGTCATGGCCGTGACGCAGTTGCACGAGCTGACCGCGCTGGAGCAGGCGATCGCCCTGCGGCGGCGCGAGGTGAGCGCGGTCGAGCTGGTCGAGCACTATCTGGCCAGGATCGAGGCGGCCGGCGACCGAGTCGGTGCGTACGTCACGGTCACCGGCGAATCGGCCCGGGACCAGGCCGGCGCCGCGGACGAGGTGCTGCGCGACGGGGGTGAGGGCCTTTCGCCGCTGCACGGCGTACCGATCGCGATCAAGGACTTGACGATGACCGCCGGGGTGCGTACGACGTTCGGCTCGGCGGCGTTCGCCGATTTCGTCCCGCCGGTCGACGCCGACGTGGTCCGGCTGCTCCGCGAGGCGGGCACGATCAGCCTCGGCAAGACGACCACCTCGGAGTTCGGGATTTCGCTGCACGCCGAGGGGCTGGTCGCGCCGCCGGCCCGCAACCCGTGGGCGCCGGAGCACACCGCGGGCGGGTCCAGCGGCGGGTCGGCGGCCGCGGTCGCCGCCGGGCTGGTGCCGATCGCGCACGGAAACGACGGCGGCGGTTCGGTACGGATCCCGGCGTCCATCTGCGGCCTGGTCGGCTTCAAGCCGAGCCGCGGACTGGTCAGCAACGGCCCGGTCGGCTCGGCCGCGTTCGGGCTGCCCACCAACGGATGCCTCGGCCGTACCGTCGCGGACGTGGCCGCGTTGCTGGACGCTATGGCCGTACCCCAGCTGGGTGAACCACTGCCGGCGCCGGCACGGCCCGACGGCGGGTTCCTGCCCGCCGCGCTGCGGCCGGACGCGGTGCCGCCACTCAAGGTCGGCCGGTTCACCGCACCGATGCTGGCCGACGTACAGGTGCACCCGGCGTGCCTGGACGCGGTCGAGCTGGCCGCCCGGGCGCTGGCCGCGGCCGGGCACGAGGTGATCGACGTGCCCGGGCTGCTCGACCAGGAGTCGGCCGACCGGTTCGTCTCGATGTGGGCCGCGCTCGCCGTGCAGGCGCCGGTCCCGGCCGATCGCGAGGGCGAGCTGCTGCCGCTGACCCGGTGGATACGCGAGCTCGGCGCCGCACTGCCGGTGCCGCGACTCATGCAGGATCTGGGCATGATCCAGGCGGGGGTACGGCGGGCCCTGCGTGACCTGGCCGATGTGGACATTCTGCTGTGCCCGACGCTCGCCGCGCCGCAGGCGAAGATCGGTTACTTCACCGAGACCGGGGATCCCGCCGAGGACTTCGAGCGGCAGAAGCGCTTCTCGCCGTACTGCGCGGCGTACAACGTGACCGGCCAACCCGCCGTGTCACTGCCGGTTGGCCGTACCACGGAAGGGTTTCCGGTCGGTGCGATGCTGGCCGCCGGCGTCGGTGAGGACGCGTTGCTGCTGGCCGTGGCCGCGCAGGTCGAGCAGGCGACGGCCGGAGGGCACCCGGCGCCCTGGCGCGCGACAGCCTCGGCTACCGTGAACCTGGAATAGGACCATTCCCTTCTGACGCCCGGGGGCGTTGCGTGTCGCAGTATCTTCAGGTGCTCGCGCCGCTCGTACCGGCCGGCCTCATCGCCCTGGTGATTACCGGCCTGGTGTACGCGGGCAGCGCGCGGCGCGCCAAGCGGTACCGGCCAGGCCGGTCGTTCGATTTCACCCCGGTGTGGTTCCTGTCCGCACCGGAGCAGCTCAACGGCCGGGTGGACGCACCGGCAGGGCTGGCCTCGGCCGCTGCCGGCGCGGCGCTGCCAGCCGCTGCCGGCGCGGCGCTGCCAGCCTCGGCCGCTGCCGGCGCGGCGCTGCCCGCCGGCGCCCTCACCGACCAGATCGCCGAGACCGGAGGCGCAAGTGACCGCTGGTGACCACCCCGACAGCGGCCTGACCGGCCGGCCCGAGGTGCTCGACGGGCCGTTCAACACCCGGCAGCTGCTCCGGCTCGACGAGGCGCTCCGGCTGGCCGACCAGTCGACCGGCTTCACGTTCAGCATCTACGTCGGCGAGCTCGACGAACCGGTGCGCGGGCATGCGGAGAAGCTGCACGCGCAGCTCGCCGAGCCGGAGCGCTCGGTGCAGATCGCCGTCTCGCCGAACCAGCGGGCGCTGGAGATCGTCACCGGTGCGCTGGCCCGCCGGCGGCTGCCGGACCGGGACTGCAAGCTCGCCGCGCTGTCGATGACCGCGGCGTTCAGCGGCGGGGATCTCGCCGGCGGCCTGGTCAGCGGCCTGGCCCAGCTCGCGGACCACGCCGGGCGGTCCTGACCCCGGTGCCTGGACGGGGGTCGGGTGCTCGAGTTCCGGGTTCTCGGACCCGTCGAGGTGGTCCGGGACGGTAACCAACTGCCGCTCGGTACCCCGAAGCAGCGCGCGCTGCTCGTCGCGCTCCTGTTGCACGCCAACCAGGTGGTACCCATCGAGCGGCTGGTGGACCTGCTCTGGGAGGCCGCCCCGCCGCCGTCGGCGACAGCGAACATCCGCACGTACGCCACCCGGCTGCGAAGCTGCCTGGCCGATCGCGTGGTGGCCCGGTCGCCGGGCTTCCTGATCGACGTCCAACCCGGCGAGCTGGACCTGGCCGTCTTCGCCGATCTTGTCACGCGGGCCAGGGCGCTGGCCATCCGGGGCGGGCTGGTCGAGGCGGTGCAGTGCCTCACCGCGGCGCTGCACCGCTGGCGGGGCGCGGCCGCCGCCGACGTACGCCGCAACCCGGCGATCGGCGGCCTGCTCGCCGCCGTCGACGAGCAGCACGGCGCCGCGGTGGAGGAGCTGGCGCAGGCCCGACTCGCGCTCGGCCAGCACGCCGAGCTGATCCCGGACCTGCGCCGGCATCTGGCCGTCTACCCGTTGCGGGAACGGCTCTGGGGCATGTTGATGACCGCGCAGTACCGCAGCCGGGACGCGGGTGCGGCGCTGGCCACGTACGGGCAGGCGCGGGCGGTCATCGCCGACCAGCTCGGCCTGGAGCCCGGTCCCGAACTGGTCCAGCTGCACCGGGCGGTGCTGGACCGGGACGACGCGGTGCTGTCCACCGCACCGGCTGGCGCAGTGGCGCCCGGGGTACCACCACGGGAGCTCCCGCCGGACACCGCGATCTTTGTGGGCCGCGACGCCGAGCTGGACCGGGTTGCCGCGGCGCTCCGGTCGCCGGGCGCGGTGGTCGTCGTACACGGGCCGGGCGGATCCGGCAAGTCCGCGCTGGGCCTGCGCTCCGCGTACCAGGTGGCCGAGCGCTTCCCGGACGGGCAGCTGTACGCGGATCTGCACGGCGCCACGGCCGGGGTACGGCCGGCCGAGCCGGTCGCGATACTCGGCCGGTTCCTGCGCGCGCTCGGCGTACCGTCCGACGCCGTACCCGACGATGCGGAGGAGCTGTGTGCCAGATTCCGCTCGCTGTCCGCGCCCCGCCGGCTGCTCGTGGTGCTGGACAACGCAATCGACGAGGCGCAGGTACGCCCGTTGCTGCCGGCCGGTCCGGGCTGCGCGGCGATCCTCACCAGCCGGTACGCACTGACGCTGCCGGAGGCCTCCGAGACGCTCGCGTTGGGCTGCCTGGCACCGCAGGCCGCGGTCGCCCTGCTCGGCCAGCTGTGCGGGCCGGAGCGGGTCGCCGAGCAGCCCGGGTCCGCCGCGGAACTGGCCCAGCTCTGTGAACACCTGCCGCTGGCCGTACGGATCGCCGGTGCCCGGCTGGCCAGCCGCCCCGGCCGGCCGCTCGCGGCACTCGTAGCCGAGCTACGCGACGAACGGCACCGGCTGGACGGGCTGCGGTTCGGCGATCTCGCGATCCGTTCGTGTTTCCACGTCAACTACCAGGCGTTGGCCGAGCATCCGGGTACGCCGGAGCGCGCGGCGGCACGGCTGTTCCGCCGGTTCGGGTTGATCCGGGCAGGCAGCGTCGGGGTACCGGTCGCGGGTGCGCTGCTGGATGCCGGGAACCTGGACGCCGAGCTGGCCCTGGACCGGCTCGTCTCGGCCCGCCTGCTGGACGAGGCCGGCGCCGGGTACGCCATGCACGACCTGCTCCGGCTCTTCGCCTCCGAGCAACTCCTGGGCGAGCCGGCCGCCGACCGCGAGCAGGCGGTGCACCGGGTGCTCTGCCACTACCTGAGTACGGCCCGCCGGGCCGCGGACCTGTTGCGCCCGAACGAGGTGCGGCCGGGCGCCGGCGACTTCGCCGAACCCGTACCCCGAGTTGTTCTGGCGACCGCGGCGGACGCGCTGGCCTGGCTGGACGCGCAGTGGCCGAACCTGATGGCGGCGGCCCGCCAGGTCGCCGGCAGCCCGCCGGGGTTGGCCCGGTTCATCCTCGGGTTGAGCAGCGCGGCGGCCCAGTACATGCCGATGCGCGGCCGGTGGGGCGATGTCGCCACGCTCGCCGCGCTGCAGCTACGGGTCGCGCGCCGGCTCGGTGATGTGCCCGCGGAACTGACCGCGCTGGTCATGCTCGCCTCGGTACACCGCCAGCGGGGCGAGTACGACCGCGCGCTGCACTGCCTGGACCGGTCCCTGCGCGGGCGCCGCGAGCTGGGCGATGAGCGTGCGGTCGCGTCGACCCTGGTGCACCTCGGGCAGACCTACGCGGCAAGCGGGGACCTGGACCGGGCGCTGCGGTGCCTTGACGAGGCCGCCGACGGGTTCCGTAGGCAGGGCCGCCGTACCTCGGAGGGGATCGCCCGCTTCGAGGCCGGCGAGGTGCTGCTTCAGGCCGGCGCGTACGACCGGGCACTGGCCTGCCTCACCGAGAGCCTGGACATCCGGGTCGGCGAGGCCGATCTGGTCGGCGCGGGGATCACGCTGGTCGGGCTCGGCAAGGCACACTGCCGGATCGGCAACGACGCCCAGGCCCTGCGCCTGCTCACCGACGGGCTACACCGGTGCCGGGAGATGGGCGCACAGGAGTACGTGTGGCAGGCGCTGCTCTGGCGCGGCGACCTGCTCCGGCGTACCGGTCACCCGGAACGCGCCACCGCGGACCTGGTCGATGCGCTGGCCATCTGCCGCGCGGCCGGTGAGCGGCGGGGCAGTGCGTACGCGCTGCGCCTGCTCGGCCTGGTGTGGCGGGACCGCGGCCAGCCACGCCGGGCCGCGGGCTGCCGGCAGCGGGCCGCCGCCATGCTCGCCGGAGCCCGCCCGCCGGACGGCCCGGTGGCCCCGGACGACGACTGGCCGGCCCCGGCCTAGGTCCTACGCGGGTGCGGCCTGGGCCGGCACCGCCTCGCGCATCTTGTGCTCCCGCCCGTGCCGGCGCCGCAGCATCCGGTAGCCCGCGTACGCGGCCGGGCCGAAGAACACCTGCGCCGGGATCAGCGCCGGGGTGTGGCCGGTGACCGCCTCGATGGCCAGCGGTGCCAGCGCCGGCGTGAGCGCCCCGAACACCGCGATCGCGCCGAGCGCCACCCGCAGCCCGGTCCGGCCGTACGCCTTGGTGGCGGCCACCGCGTACATCGCGTACGCCAGCAGGTCGCCGAGGCCGACCAGGGCACCCGCCGCGCCGATGCGCAGCCCGGCGGCCGGCGCGAACGGGTACCCGTCAACCGCCTCGGCCAACCGCTGGGTCAGCGGGATGACCGTGGCGAAAACCAGGTCGTAGCCGGCCAGCGCGGCGGCGAACCAGGCCGCGTGCCGCAGTCGCAGGCCGGCCTGCACGTTGAGGTTCGCCACGACACCGGCCACCAGCGCCACGAGCAGGCTGTTGACCGCCCAGAACCAGAACGGCGCGGCCGCGGCCGCGGTCACCGCGTCGGCGGCGAGCAGGCCGAGAATGAGTGCCCGGCGCAACCAACGCCGCGGTACGGCCGGCTCGTACCCGATCGACAGGGCGCCGGCGTAGACCAGGCCGAGCACGGCCGGCAGTACCCACGGCGGCAGCGCCACGTACGCGAACGGGAGCGCCACCACGAAGCCCAGCATCACCGCCACGTCGCGACCGTTCATCACGCCGACCGCGGGCCGGGTGAGCCGGTACCGGTGGAAGAAGCCGACCGCACCGAGCGGCACCGCGATCGTGAACGCCAGCGCGATCGCGCTGACCAGTACCTGGGTCATACCGGGCTCCCGGCCAGCACAGGCCGGTGGAACGGTTGCTCGACCAGGTCGCATCGCAGCGGGCGCAGGGCGCGGGCGGCGTCCGGGTCGAGTTGCTCGATCCGTACGTCCGCGTCGATGCCGGCAGCGGCCAGGCGATCGGCGAGCTCACCGGCGTCAAGGCCGTCGCCGGCGACGGTGACCCACAGCCGATCCGCGTGCACCTCGGCCGAGTACCGCACCGGCCAGCGCAGGCCGGGTACCGCCTCCAGGACCTCCACGAGATC
>DASRRF010000335.1:0-5853 GCA_035695905.1 Micromonosporaceae bacterium
GTGCTCAACCGGGTCGGCTCCGACCGCCACGAGGCGATCCTGCGGGACGCCCTCGACGAGGTGGGTGTCCCGGTGCTGGGCGTGCTGCGGCGTCAGCCCGCGGTCGAGGTGCCGTCGCGGCACCTGGGGTTGGTGCCGGCCGCGGAGCGTACTCCCGAGGCGGTTGAAGCGGTGCGGGCGCAGGGAGCGTTGGTCGCGGCAGGGGTCGACCTGGACGCGGTGGTCGCGCTCGCGCGCAGCGCGCCGGCCCTCGACGCGGCGCCGTGGTCGCCGCCGCACCAGGCGGGGCCGGGCCGCCCGGTCGTCGCCGTCGCGGGAGGTGCGGCGTTCACCTTCGGCTACCCCGAGAACGTCGAGCTGCTGGCCGCGGCGGGGGCTCAGGTGGTCACGGTGGACCCGCTGCGCGACGAGTCACTGCCCGAGGGCACCCGCGGGTTGGTCGTCGGTGGCGGCTTCCCCGAGGTGTACGCCGAGCAGCTCTCCGGCAACGCCCGGCTCCGCGCGTCGGTGGCGGCGTTGGCGGGATCCGGCGCTCCGATCGTCGCCGAGTGCGCCGGCCTGCTGTGGCTGGCCCGGGAACTGGACGGCCACCCGATGTGCGGCGTGCTGGACGCGAAGGCCGAGATGACCGGGCGGCTGACCCTGGGCTACCGCGACGCGGTGGCGCTGTCGGACAGCGTGCTCGCACCGGCCGGGTCGCGCGTCACCGGCCACGAGTTCCACCGCACCGCGGTCCAGCCGGGCGCGGGTACGGACGCCGCCTGGCAGTGGGCGGCGAGCGCTCCGAGCCCGCTACCCGGCAGCCCCGGCACACCGCGGGCTCGGAGTGCTCGTAGTGGTTCGCCGGAAGGCTTCGTGGCGGGGAACCTGCACGCGTCGTACCTGCATCTGCACTGGGCCGGTACGCCCCAGTTCGCGCGGAGGGTGGTGGCGGCATGCGGCTGATCGGTGTCGGAATGGGCCCCGGTGACCCCGAACTGGTCACCGTGAAGGCGGTACGCGTGCTGCGCGAGGCCGACGTGGTGCTGGTGCCGGTGATGGAGACCGGCGAGACCGGTCGCGCCGAGGCGACCGTACGGCACCACCTGGGCGACGATCCGCGGATCCGGCGGGCGGTGTTCGCGCTCAACGACCGCGGCGGCGTGACCGCGCAGCGCAGCACCGCGTGGCAACGCGCGGCGCAGGCGGTGCGGCAGGCCTACGACGACGGTGCGGACGTGGTGGCCTTCGCGACCATCGGGGATCCCAACGTGTACTCGACCTTCAGCTACCTGGCCCAGACGGTGCGCGAGCTGGTGCCGGAGCTGACCGTGGAGACCGTCCCGGGCATCACCGCGATGCAGGATCTCGCGGCGCGCAGTGGCACGGTGCTCTCGGAAGGCGACGAGACGCTGGTGCTGATCCCGGTGCTGGGCGATGCGGCGGCGGTCGCCGCTGGGATGGTCCACGCCGACACGGCCGTGTTCTACAAGTGCGGGCGGCATCTGGACCTGGTTACCGAGGCGGTGCGCAGCCACGACCGGCTCGGCGGGGCCGTGTTCGGGGCGCAGCTCGGGCTGCCGGGCGAACAGATCCGGCCGCTCGGCCAGGTCGACACGACGGCGGCGCCGTACCTGTCGACGGTGATCGTGCCGGCGCGGCGTACCACCAAGGGAGGTCGGTTGTGACCGGGCGGGTGACGTTCGTGGGGGCCGGGCCGGGGGCGGCGGATCTGATCACGCTGCGCGGGGCGCGCGCGCTGGCGACGGCGGACGTGGTGATCTGGGCGGCGAGTCTGGTGCATCCTGACGTGCTGGAGCACGCCGCTGCCGAGGCGCGGATCGTGGACTCCGCACAGCTCACGCTGGAGCAGACCGTCGCGCTCTACCGGTCGGCGGCGGCCGAAGGGCTCCACGTGGTACGGCTGCACTCCGGCGACCCGGGTCTGTGGGGCGCCGTCGCCGAGCAGCTCGAGCGCTGCGAAGAGCTGGGCCTGGAGACCTCGGTGGTGCCTGGCGTTTCGGCGTTCAGCGCGGTCGCGGCGGCGGTGCAGCGGGAGCTTACCGTGCCCGAGGTGGCGCAGTCGGTGGTGCTCACCCGGCTCGGCGGCGGCAAGACGCCGATGCCCCCGGGGGAGAGCGTCTCGGGCTTCGCCCGGCACGGCGCGACCATGGCGATCTTCCTCGGCGCCGCCCGCTCCGGCCAGCTGCAGGCCGAGCTGCTCGAAGGCGGCTACGCCGAGGACACCCCGGTCGTGGTGGCATACCAGGCGACCTGGCCGGACGAGCTGATCGTCTGGTGCACCGTCGGTACGCTCGCCGAAACCGTCAAGGCGCACAAGCTCTGGAAGCACACGTTGTTCCTGGTCGGGCCGGCGCTGGGGGCGAGCGGCACCCGCAGCCACCTCTACCACCCGGGCCACTTCCACGGTTTCCGCCGCGCGGACAAGGCTGCCCGTGCGGCCTTGAAGGGCAGGCAATGAACGAGCCGCCCGAGCTGCGCGAGCCGGACCTGCCGCGTACCGCGAAGGTACGCCAGAAGGCGCTGCGCACCGGCTGGACCACCGGCACCTGCTCGTCGGCGGCGGCGAAGGCCGCGACCCAGCTGCTCGCCACCGGGGTCGCGCCGGCCGACGTCGAGGTGGCGCTGCCGTCCGGGCAGCGGGTCAGTTTCGCCGTCGAACGCTGCGAATCGCTGCCCGACGGCTCATGCCAAGCCGCCGTCGTGAAAGACGCGGGGGACGACCCGGACGTGACCCACGGCGCCCAGCTGACGGCGACGGTGCGCTGGGGCGCTGGCTCTGGGCTCGAGCTGGCCGGCGGCGAAGGCGTGGGTGTGGTGACCAAGCCGGGGCTCGGGCTCGAGGTCGGCGGTCCCGCGATCAACCCGGTCCCGCGCGCGATGATCACGCAAGCCGTCCGCGAAGTCGTGGGGGACCGGGGCGTGAAGGTCACCATCTCCGTGCCGGACGGCGAGAAGCTGGCCCGCAAGACCACCAACCGGCGGCTCGGCATCATCGGCGGCATCTCCATCCTGGGTACGACCGGCATCGTCCGTCCGTTCTCGACCGCGTCCTGGCGCGCCAGCGTGATGCAGGCGATCCAGGTGATGGCCGCGCAGGGCGAGTCCACGTTGGTGTTGTGCACCGGGGGTCGTACCGAGAAGGGCGCGATGGCGCTGCTGCCGGCGCTCGACGAGGTGTGTTTCGTGGAGGTGGGCGACTTCACCGGGGCGGCGCTGCGTACGGCCGTCGAGCACGGGCTGACCGACGTGGTCTTCGTCGGGATGGTGGGCAAGCTGTCCAAGCTCGCCGCCGGGGTGTTGATGACCCACTACACCCGCTCCAAAGTGGACACGTCGCTGCTGGGCCGGCTCACCCGTCAGGCCGGCGGGGCCGACGCGCTGGTAGCGCGGGTCGACGAGGCGAACACGGCGCGGCACGCGTACGAGCTGTGGCAGGCGGCGGGCCTGTTGCGCCCGGTCGGCGATCTGCTGTGTCAGGCGGTCGCCGAGGTTCTCGTACGGTTCGCCGAAGGCAAACTGCAGGCCGAGGTCGCGATGGTGGACTTCACCGGTCGTACCGTCGTGGCCGCGACGAAGCCCGAGTGGGTGACCGCCGCATGATCACCGTGATCGGGCTCGACGGCGGGCCCCTCGCAGCGGTCGCGGCGAAGCGGCTCGATGAGGCGACCCTGGTGGCCGGCGGGGCACGGCACCTGGCCGCGGTCGAGGTCCCGGTCGGGGCCGAGACGGTGGTGATGGGCAACGTCGCGTCGGCGGTCGAGCGGATCGCGAGCCACCACGGTCGCGCGGTCGTGCTGGCCAGCGGCGACCCGGGCTTCTTCGGCATCGCCGGTACGCTGCGCCGCGCCGGCCTCCATGCCGAGATCGTTCCGGCGGTCTCCTCCGTCGCCGCTGCGTTCGGCCGGGCCGGTCTTCCCTGGGACGACGCGCTGGTGGTGAGCGCGCACGGCCGCGACCTGCGGCGTGCGGTCAATGTGTGCCGGGCGTACCGGACGGTGGCGGTGCTGACCGGGCCGGGCGCAGGGCCGGCAGAGCTGGGCAGCGCGCTCGACCGGCTGGACCGGAGGTTGCTGGTCGCCGAGCGGCTCGGCACCGCCGACGAGCGCGTGCTCGAGGTGTCGCCGTCGGAGGCGGCCTCACGCCAGTGGGCCGACCCGAATGTCGTCCTCGTCCTGGCTCCCGGACATGTCCCCTCGGCCGTGCCGTCCGGCACCCGGCACGAGCGGTGGACACGTACCCGGAATGTCCCGGCCGCGCTTTCGGGACTCGCGTCCAACGCCCCTGCCGCCACTGACCCAGGCGCCACTGACCCAGGCGCCATTGACCCTGCCGCCACTGACTCGGGCGCCGTTGACGCGGGCGCCGTTGATCCGGGCGCGACCGGGCCCGGGTGGATCGCGGGGAGCGGGCCGGGACCCGCCGGCTGGGCCTTGCCCGAGGACGATTTCGAGCACCGTGACTCGATGATCACCAAGTACGAGGTCCGCGCCCTCGCCCTCGCCAAGCTGGCCCCGAAGCTCGGCGACCTGGTCTGGGACGTCGGCGCCGGCTCGGGTTCGGTGGCCGTGGAGTGCGCCCGGTTCGGCGCCGCGGTGATCGCGATCGAACGCGACCGTGACGCCTGCCAGCGGATCGGCGCGAACGCCGAGCGGCACGCCGCTGAGCTGCAGATCGTCCACGACACGGCGCCCGATGCGCTACGGGATCTGCCCGAGCCGGACGCGGTCTTCGTCGGCGGGGGAGGCCCCGACGTGCTCGCCGCCTGCGTTGCCCGGCAGCCGGCCCGGATCGTCGCCGCGTACGCCTCGCTCGAGCGCGGCAGCGCCGCCCGCCAAGCATTGACAGCGGCCGGATACCGGGTCGACGGCGTACTGCTGCAGTCGTCGCGGCTGGCCGACCTGCCCGGCGGTACGACGCGGCTCGCCGCCACCAACCCGGTGCTACTCGTGTGGGGGGTCCGATGATCGCGCTGGTGTGGGCGACCCAGGCCGGCAGGCGTACGGCCGAACGCCTCGCCGCCGCCTTGCCGGAGGCAACCGTCCACACCGGACCGGTACGTGACCAGCTGGAACGCGCGTGGCGCAGCGCCGACCAGATCGTGGCGTTCCTCGCCACCGGCGCCACCGTACGACTGGTCGCGCCGCTGCTGGGCGACAAGACCGAAGACCCCGGCGTGGTCTGCGTGGACGAAGCCGGTCGGTACGCCGTCGCCCTGCTCGGCGGCCACGCCGGCGGCGCCAACGTACTCGCGGAACGGGTCGGGACGATCCTCGGGGCGGCGCCGGTGGTGACCACCGCGACCGACGCCGTCGGAGTCTCGCCGCTGGACAGCCTGGGTGCGGATCTCGGCTTCCGATTGGCGGACCGGGAGCCGGTCGCCGCCGTCAGCAAGGCGATGCTGAACGGCGAGCCGATCCACCTCGTCTGCGACGCGACCTGGCCCCTGCCCGCCCTGCCACCGAACGTCACCCAATCCCAAGCCGGAGCCGGAGCCGAGGGCCTCGCCGCGCACCGGATGGTGATCTCGGACCGGCGCGACAACCCGCCGGGCGCCGTGGTCTACCGGCCGCCGTCGCTGGTGGTCGGGGTGGGCGCGAGCCGGGGGGCGCCCGCTGCCCAGCTCGCAGAGCTGATCGACACCGCGCTGGCCGGCGCGGGACTCGCCGCGGCATCCGTACGCTGCCTCGCCACCGCCGAGGTGAAGGCCGACGAGCCGGGCATCCTCGAGGTCGCCCGGAACCGGGGCTGGTCGGTGGTCACGCATCCTGCCGACGCTCTCGCGGCGGTCGACGTACCCAACCCCTCCGACGTGGTACGCGCCGCGGTCGGCACCCCGAGCGTGGCCGAGGC
>DASRRF010000336.1:0-1724 GCA_035695905.1 Micromonosporaceae bacterium
CGAGGCGTACCCGGCGATGGACTACCGGCACGGGCCGATCGCGATCGCCGCGCCGGGACGGGCGGTGTGGGCGTTGGGCCCGGTGCCGGACGGCCTGGCCGCGGAGGTCACCGGCACCGGCGCGGCGTTCACCTCCAGCGACCGGGACCCGCTCGCCGAGCTGATCGTCGCGCAACGGTTCGCGGTGGCCCTGGCCACGCATCGTGGCCTGGACCCGGACGCGCCGCGCCACCTCACCCGCTCGGTGGTGCTGGCATGACCTCCAGGGACGTTGTGGTCGCCATCGACGTCGGTGGCACCGGCATCAAATGCGCGCTGGTATCGCCGGACGGCTCGGTGCAGTACGCGGAGCGGCACGCGACCGGCGCCGGGCGCGGCCCGGACGCGGTGGTGGACACGATCCTCGATGTGGCCGACGGGTTGACCGGCAAGGCCCGGGCCAACGGCCTGTCCCCGGTCGCCGCGGGCGTGGTGGTACCCGGCGTCATCGACGAGGCCGCCGGCATCGCGGTCTGGTCCGCGAACGTCGGCTTCCGCGACGTACCGCTGCGGGACCTGGTGTCCGAACGGCTGGACCTGCCGGCCGCGCTCGGCCACGACGTACGGGCCGGCGGGCTGGCCGAGGCCCGCCTGGGCGCCGGCCGCTCCGCGCGGCACGTACTGTTCATCGCGATCGGCACCGGGATCGCCGCGGCGTACATTGTGGACGGTCGGGCGTTCGCCGGGGCACACGGCGCGGCCGGCGAGATCGGGCACATCGTGATCCGCCCCAGCGGGCCGCCCTGCGGCTGCGGCGGGCGCGGCTGCCTGGAGGCGGTCGCTTCGGCGGCCGCGGTCGCCCGGCGGTACGCGGACGCCGGCCACCTTCGCACCGAGCCGGTGACCGCCGCCGGGGTGGCCGCGCTGGCCGCCGGCGGCGACCCGATCGCTGAGCAGGTCTGGCGGCAGACCATCGACGCGCTCGCCGACGGCCTGCTGACCGGCCTCGCCCTCTTCGACCCGGAGCTGGTCGTGGTCGGCGGCGGGCTGGCCGAGGCAGGCGAGGACCTGCTGGCGCCACTGCGGTCCGCGCTGCACTCCCGGTTGACCTTCCACCGCGAGCCGCTTCTCGTCCGCGCCACGCTCGGCGACGAGGCCGGCTGCCTGGGCGCCGGGCTGCTCGCGCTCGACCTGCTGGGAGGGCGGCCGTCGTGAGGGTGAGCGGCCGGATCGTCACGCCGTCGGGCACTGTGGACGGTCATGTGGACGTCTCCGGCGACCGGATCCGGTCGGTCACCGCGGACGCCACTGTGGACAGTACGGTGTGGATAGTCCCCGGGTTCGTGGACATCCACGTGCACGGCGGGGGCGGTCACACGTTCACCACCGGCGATGCGGACTCCGCCCGCGCGGCGGCCGCGTTCCACCTCGGGCACGGTACGACGACGATGCTCGCCAGCCTGGTCAGCTCGCCGTACGAGCTGATGCGCAAGGCCACCGAGGCGTTCGCGCCATTGGTGGCCGCGGGTGTGCTGGCCGGCATCCACTTCGAGGGGCCGTACCTGTCCGTCGTGCGGTGCGGCGCGCAGAACCCGGCCTACCTGCGCGACCCCGGGCTCGACGAGCTCTCCTCGCTGATCGAGCTCGGCAACGGTGCGGTACGGATGATGACCCTCGCCCCGGAACGCTCCGGCGCCCTGGAGGCCATCAAGCTGCTCCGCGCGTACGACGTCGTGGCGGCGGTC
>DASRRF010000337.1:0-9185 GCA_035695905.1 Micromonosporaceae bacterium
GGCGAAAGCCACCGCGTCGCACCGCTGGAGCAACTCGTCGAACGACGTACACGCGACCGCCCCGTACCCGCCGGCCAGTTCGGTCGCCGCGGACTCGCGACGAGCCCAGACCGCGGTCAACCGGGTATCCGGGCCGGCGGCCAGCATCGGGGCGTGCGTCATCCGCGCCCACGGCCCGGCACCGGCCAGCCCCACCGCAACCGGCTCCATGGCCTGAGCCTACGCCGCGGTCAACCTCCTAAGTGGACGGTACTGCTACCGCGCGGCGGACGGCCGGATCCGTACGGTGGCCCAAACGATCTTGCCAGCGCCGGTTGAGACGCTCCCCCACGCCGTCGCGAGCGCGCCCACCACGAGCAGGCCGCGCCCGCCCTCCGCGTCCTGGCTGACCGCGCCGCGCAACCGGACCTGGCCCGGCGCACCATCCCGGACCGACAGGTGCAGCAGCTGGTCGCGCAGCACCATCAGGAACTCCAGCACAGTGCCGGCGTGTACCACCGCGTTGGCCACCAGTTCGGACGTGATGACCTGCAGGGTGGGTACCAGGCTGCCGGGCAGGTCCCACGCGGTGGCCGCCTTGGCCACCAGGGCGCGAGCCTGTTGCGGCGCGGTCCGGGAGGGCATGTAGAACTCGCGGACCCGGGGCGGCAGCCGGCGCAGCGATGCCTCCTCGACGGCTTCGCGCTGGGTCGGGTACACCGGGATGAACCGGGTGAGCGGCGACCGGCGCAGGGCCTGGGCCAGGTTCGGGCCCGGGGCGCACAGCATCACCGCGGCTCCGGGCCAGTCCGCGGCCCGGCGGCAGATCACCGCGAACACGTTCAGCGCGAGATCCTCGACCGCGTCCAGCTCCGCGAGGTCGACCACGAGCGCGGCGGGCTGATCGACCAGACATTTCAGCAGATGCGCCCGGACCTGGTCGGCGGTATGGATGTCGAGCTTCCCGCGCAGGCGGGTGACGGCCACCGGAAAGTGCTGCTCGACAACACATTCGATGTGCGAGGTCATCCCGGCTCCGACTCCGGGCTCGCGTTCCCCGTGTCGACCGCCGCCACATGACCACCCTGGCGCCACAGCAAGGAATCCACAACCCCCGCGGGGGTATACACCCCCGGTCAGCGCCGCGCCCGGGCGCCGGCGCCGCGGACGAGCGCCTCGACCTCCGCGAGGCTGGCCATCGATGTGTCGCCCGGCGTGGTCACCGCGAGTGCGCCGTGGGCCGCGCCGTACTCCACCGCCCGGGCGAGGTCGTCCGAGGTGAGCAGCCCGTAGATCAGCCCGGACGCGAAGCTGTCCCCGCCGCCGACCCGATCGAGGATCTCCAGTCCGGTTCGGTGGGTCGCCTCGACGAACCGGCCGTCCGCCCACGCGATCGCACCCCAGTCGTTGATCGTGGCGCTGTGCACCGTCCGCAGTGTCGTGCCCACCACCGCGAGGTTGGGATATGTCCGTACCACCTCGTCGATCATGCGCTTGAAGTTCGCCGGGTCCAGCGAGCGCAGCTGCGCGTCGACGCCGGCAACGGTGAACCCGAGGCTCGCGGTGAACTCCTCTTCGTTGCCGAGCATGACATCCACATAGGACGCCAACCGGCGGTTGACCTCCTGTGCCCGCTGTTGCCCACCGACCGCGGCCCACAGGCTCGGGCGGTAGTTCAGGTCGTACGACACGACCGTGCCGTACCGCCGTGCGGAGCCCATCGCCGCCTCGATGACCTCCGGTGTGGTCTGCGACAGCGCCGCATAGATGCTGCCGGTGTGGAACCAGCGGGCGCCAAGCTCGCCGAAGAGCCGATCCCAGTCCACATCGGAGGGTCGCAGCTGGCTCGCCGCGGTGTGCCCGCGATCGGAGACGCCGATCGCGCCGCGAACCCCGTACCCGCGCTCGGTGAAGTTCAGTCCATTGCGGACGGTCCGGCCGATCCCGTCGTACGGCACCCAGCGCACAAACGACGTGTCCACGCCGCCCTGCAGGATCAGGTCCTCGGCCAACCGGCCCACGTCGTTGTCGGCGAACGCGGTGACGACCGCCGTACGCAGCCCGAAACAGCGGCGCAGCCCGCGGGCCACGTTGTACTCCCCGCCACCTTCCCAGACCCGGAAGCTGCGGGCGGTACGCACCCTGCCCTCGCCCGGGTCCAGGCGGAGCATCACCTCGCCGAGCGAGACCAGGTCGTACCGGCACTCGTGCGCCGGCCGGAGCTGAAGAGCCACGGTCACTCCCTCCCTACGGCGGCCCGCCCGCGGGCCCGGTGCACCGCGGCCGCGGTCAACCGGCTGACCTGTGCCCAGTCGCCGGCAGCGAGCAACTCCGGGGCGACCATCCACGTGCCGCCGACCGCGAACACGGCCGGCAGCGCGAGGTACTCCGCGAGATTGCCGGGGTTGACCCCGCCGGTCGGGATGAACCGGACCGACCGGAACGGCGCGGCCAGCGCCCGGATCGTCGCGGCGCCGCCGAGCTGTTCGGCCGGGAAGAACTTGACGATCTCCACCCCGGCATCGAGGGCCATCTGGATCTCGGTGGCTGTGGCGACCCCGGGGTAGACCGGGATGCCCAGCTCCTGGCAGCGCTGGACGACGCGCGGGCTGAACCCTGGACTCACCACGAACCGGGCACCGGCGCCCACCGCCCGGTCCACCTGGTCCGCGGTGAGGACCGTACCGGCGCCCACCAGGAGATCCGGGTGAGCGGCCATCGTCTTGATCGCCTCAACCGCGGCGTCGGTCCGGAACGTCACCTCCGCGCAGCCCACGCCACCGCCGAGCAGCGCGGCCGCCAGGGGTTCGGCCATCCCAGGGTCGGTCACCACGACAACCGGCAGGATCCGGCAAGCCTTGATGACCTGTTCGGCATTGTGAACTATAATCACGCTCGTGACCGTACCATCGACGATCCGGGTCAAGTCGTCCGACCGCACCCTTGAGGTGCTCGAGGTGCTGGCCGCCTCCGGTGGCCGCCGCGCGCTCGTCGAGCTGGCCCGCGAGCTGCACATCCCGAAGAGCAGCCTGCATGGCATCCTCCGGACGATGATGCAGCGCGGTTGGGTGGAGACCGACCCGACGGGCACCCGGTTCGGACTCGGCCTGCGCGCGCTGCAGGTCGGCGCGGCGTACCTGACCGGGGACGACACGGTAGGCCTAATGGGCGGGATCCTGGACGACCTGGCCGCCACCTTCGGCGAGACCGTTCACCTCGGCCGGATCGACGGGCCGAACGTCGTTTACATAGCTAAACGTGAGTCCGCCCACGCGCTCAGGCTCTTCTCCGCGATCGGCCGGCACCTGCCCGCGCATACCACCGCGCTGGGCAAGGCGCTGCTCGCCGAGCACCCCGACGGCGAGGTCGACCGGATGCTGCGATGGCCGCTCCCGGCGCTGACCCGGCATACCATCACCGATCCCACCGCGCTGCACGCCGAGCTCGCTGCGGTCCGCGCACGTGGATACGCCACCGATCGCGAGGAGAACAGCGACGGCATCGCCTGCTTCGCGGTCGCCATACCGCTGCGGCGCCCGGCGACCGACGCGATCAGCATCTCGGTGCCGGTTGCCCGGGTCGGCCCGGACACCGAGGTCGGCATGGCCGCCGCGCTGCGCAAGGCGGTCGCGCAGGTGCGGGCCGCGGCTGGAATTCTCTAGCCACGGGTACGGGCCAACCGGCGTCGAACCCCGACGCCTTCTGCTCTGCCCAGTGTGCAAGGGCAGAGCAGAATCTGCCCCGGCACACTGGGCAGAGCAGAAGGCCAACTCGACCTGTACCGGACCCGGCCGAGGGTGCACGGCTAACCCGGGTCACACCCCAGGTGCTCGCGATACCCGGCGAGGGCGGCGTCCAGCACGTCGCGGCCGGCGCGGGCCCACAGGCTCGCATTGAACACCTCGACCTCGATCGGGCCGGTGTAGCCGGCGGCGTCCACCGCCTCCCGGAAGCGCCGCAGCGGCACGCACCCTTCGCCCGGCAGGCCGCGCCCGAGCAGTACCCCCTCGGGCAGCGGGGTGACCCAGTCGGCAACCTGGAAACAGGCGATCCGGCGCTGCCGGCCGGCCCGGTCAATCTGCGCCCACACCTGGTCGTCCCACCAGATGTGGTACGCGTCGAGCACGACGCCAACCAGCTCGGCCGGGTACGGCTCGGCCAGGTCCAGCGCCTGACCCAGCGTCGAGACCACGCACCGGTCCGCACAGAACATCGGGTGCAGCGGCTCGATCGCCAGCCGTACGCCGGCCCCGCGGGCGTACGGGACCAGCTCCCCGATGGCGTCACCGACCCGAGCCCGGGCACCGTCCAGATCCCGCGAACCCGCGGCGAGCCCGCCGGAGACCAGGACCAGCACCGGCGCGCGCAGCGCGGCCGCCTCGTCGATCGCCGCGCGGTTGTCGTCGTACCAACCGGTCGACGTGAAGAACCCGCCGCGGCACAGTGACGTGACCGCCAACCCGGACGCCCGGATCAGCTTCTCGGTCCGGGCGAGGCCGTAGTCCGCCACGTTCTCGCGCCACAACCCGACTCCGGTCACGCCCGCGTCGACGCAGCCCGCGACCATCTCGTCCAGCGGCCAGTTCCGCGCGGTCGCCTGGTTGAATGAGAAACGGTTCACGTCGCCTCCTCGCCTCGGCTCGGACGCGCCGCTCGCGAAGCTGCTGAGCCGGATGGTTCGCTCGCTGCGCTCGCTCACTGCGGCACACCGACCGTGGTGAGGTACGCCCGGACCCGGTACGCGGCGAGCTCCGCGTCCGGCAGCAGCCCGGCCCGGTCGGCAAGTTGGCACAGCTCGATGAGGTGGCGCGCTGACCGTCCACTCTGGAGCCCGCCGACCATGGTGAAGTGGTTCTGGTGCCCGGCCAGCCAGGCGAGGAACACGATCCCGGTCTTGTAGTACCGCGTCGGCGTGCAGAACATGTGCCGCGCCAGCGGGACGGTCGGCTCGAACAGACGCACGTAACTGTCCAGATCCGCGGCGTCCAGCGCGCGCAGGGCGGCCGCGGCGACCGGCGCGATCGCGTCGAAGATGCCGAGCAGGGCGTCGGAGTGTCCGCGTTCGTCACCCCGGATCAATGCCGGGTAGTGGAAGTCGTCGCCGGTGTAGAGCCGCACCCCGGGCGGCAACCGGCGGCGCAGCCGGACCTCGAACGCCTCGTCCAGCAGGGACAGCTTGACGCCGTCGATGCCCTTGCACAATGTGAGCACCGTCTCCATAGCACTGTCCAGATCGGACGATCCCCAATAGCCGGCCAGCGCTGGATCGAACATCTCGCCGAGCCAGTGCAGCAGCACCGGGCGATCGCTCTGCTCGATCAGTTCACTGTAGACAATGAGGTAGTCGTCCGCCGAGCGGGCGGCCGCGGCCAGATGCCGGCTGCACATCAGCACCGGGGTCGCCCCGGCGGCGAGCACGTCGGCGAGCTGGTCGGCGTACGCGCGGCGGACCTGGTCCAGGGTGGCCGGGCCGGCCGGTAGCTGGTCGGTGCCCACCCCGGCGACGACCGGCCCGGTGGCTTCCCGCGCGCTGCGATGGATCAGCTCGCGGCTTGTCGGATAGTCCAGGCCCATCCCGCGCTGCGCGGTGTCCATCGCCTCGGCGACCCCGAACCCATGCCGCCACACGTGCTGCCGGAAGGCCAGGGTGGCATCCCAATCGAGCACCGGCGGAGCGCCGGAAGCCAAAGGGTCGGCGACCACGTGCGCGGCGGCGTACGCCACCCGGGACGTGAACGGCTTACCCGGAACGACAAACTCCTGGCCGGCACCGCTGAACGTGTACGGCCCGGACGGGAGGTCAACCCTCATCGAGCAGCACCCGGCGCCCTTCCCGGGCCGAGCGTAACCCGGCCTCGGCCAGCCGTACGCCCCGCGCACCGGAGAAGAAGTCCCAGGCGAACGGCGCGCCCTCGACCACATGCCGGAGGAACAGTTCCCATTGCGTCTTGAAGGCGTTGTCGAACTCCTCGTTGTCCGGGACCTCCTGCCACTGTCCCCGGAAGTCCTCGGTGACCGGGACATCCGGATTCCAGACCGGCTTCGGCGTACCGGCGCGGTGCTGTAACCGGCACCGGCGCAGCCCGGCGACCGCGCTGCCGAGCTCACCGTCCACCTGGAACTCGACCAGTTCGTCGCGGAAGACCCGGACCGCCCAGGACGAGTTGATCTGCGCGATCACGCCGCCGTCGAACTCGAAGACCGCGTACGCCGCGTCGTCGGCGGTGGCCTCGTACGGCTGGCCCTGCTCATCCCATCGCCGCGGGATGTGCGCCGCGGCGACGCAGGACACCGCACGCACCGGGCCGACGAGGTCCTCCAGGACATAGTTCCAGTGCGGGAACATGTCCAGCACGATGCCGCCCCCGTCGGCGGCCCGGTAGTTCCACGATGGACGTTGCGCCGGCTGCCAGTCGCCCTCGAAGACCCAGTAGCCGAACTCGCCACGTACCGCGAGGATGCGCCCGAAGAAGCCACCTCGCACCAGCCGGGCCAGCTTGCGCAGCCCGGGCAGGAACAGCTTGTCCTGCACCACGCCGTGCCGTACGCCGGCCGCCTGCGCCACCCGCGCCAGGTCCACCGCGGCAGTCGTATCGTCAGCGAGCGGCTTCTCGGTGTAGACGTGCTTGCCCGCCTCGATCGCGGCCCGGATCGCCTTCTCCCGCTGCGCCGTCACCTGAGCGTCGAAGTAGATGTCCACATCGGACCTGGCCAGCGTGGCGGTCAGGTCGGTGCTCCAGTCGGTGAGGCCATGCCGCTGGGCGATGTCCCGCAGCTTGGCCTCGTTGCGGCCGACCAACACCGGCTCCGGCCAGAGCCGCCCACCGTCTCGCAGCGGCAACCCGCCCTGCGCCCGGATGGCGAGCAGCGATCGGACCAGATGCTGGTGGTACCCCATCCGACCGGTGACACCGTTAAGCACGACGCCGATCGACCGCCGTTGCATCGCCTCCTGCTCGTTCATCGGCGGGCCACCGCGTGCAGCGCGAACAGCGCGTACCCGACCAGCAGTGGCGCGGTGACCGGGAGCACCACGCCGAGAGCGATTGCCAGGGCGAGGACCCCGGCGCTCGCGGCGAGCAGTCCGGGGCGGCGTAGGCCGGTACCGATGGCGGAGCGCGCGGCGACCAACCAGCCGCGGGCGCCACGCCGGCCGACCTCCACCACGGTCAACCCGGCGAACCCGAGCAACGCGACGGCCGCGCCGACGGTGGGCAGCAGCACTGGCATGCCGCCGGGTACCGCCCCGAACACCAGCGCCCGGATGTCGAGGATGACAAGCGCGGCGAGGCCCAACGCCACCAGGGCCGCGCCGAGACCGGGTAGGAGTCCGCGGCCGAACCGGCTCACCTGCGTACCCCCGGAAGCGACACTGCCCTCGACGCAGCGGTCGTGGATCGCGGCGCTGGCACTGGCGACGGCGGCCCCTGCGGTGACCAATGGCAACGCCGCGAGGGTCGCCGCGACGCCGATCAGCGCTACATCGGTGGCGTCGCGCATGGTCTCCCGCCAGTCGGTTCTCATCCCTTGAGCCCCGCCGTGTTGATGCCCTCGACGAGCAACCGCTGGAAGGCCAGGAAGAACAGGAAGACCGGCAACAGCGAGAGTACGGACATGGCGAACATCGGTCCGATCGAACTCTGCCCGGTGGAGTCGATGAACAGGGTCAATGCCACCGGGACGGTGTATTTCTCCAGGTCGCTCAGGTAAACCAGCTGCCGGAAGAAGTCGTTCCAGGTCCAGATGAACGAGAAGATGGCGGTGGTGACCAGAGCGGGCCGGCTCAGCGGCAGGATGACGAAGCGGAATACACCGTACGGGCTGGCACCGTCGATTTTCGCGGCCTCGTCCAGCTCGCGCGGGATACCGCGCATGAACTGCACCATGAGGAAGACGAAGAAGGCTTCCACGGCAAGGAAATGCGGTACCACAAGCGGGGCGATCGTACCCACCCAGTGGAAGCTCCGGAACAGGATGTACTGCGGGATGATGAGCACATGGCCGGGGAGCAGCAGGGTGCCGATCATGATGGCGAACCAGAGCCGGCGCAGCGGGAAGCGCAGCCGGGCAAAGGCATACGCGGCAACCAGGCAGGACAGCGCGTTGCCGACCACGACCAGGCCGGCGATGACCGCGCTGTTGAGGAAGAAGCGGGCGAAGCTCTCGTCCAGATGGTTCCAGCCGGCGCGGTAGTTCCCCGGCGTGAACTCGCGCGGGATGACCGAGACGTTGTTCACCACCTCATGCTGCGCCTTGAGTGAGCTACCGACCATCCACAGTAGAGGGTAGAGCACCACGGCCAGGATCAGCAGCAGCACCACGGTACGCAGGAGTGGCCGGGCCTTCATCGCTCGGCCCCGTCGGAGTAATGCACCCAGAACCTGCCGGTGGTGAACAGCACCGCGGTGACCAGACCCACCACGAGCAGGAACACCCAGGCCATCGCGGCCGCGTAACCCATCTCGTACCGGGTGAAGCCCTTGATATAGAGGTTCAGCGTGTACATCAGCGTCGAGTCGATCGGCCCGCCGGTTCCGTTGCTGAGTACGAAGGCGGCGGTGAAGCCCTGGAACCCGTGGATCGTCTCCAGTACCAGGTTGAAGAAGATGACCGGAGAGAGCATCGGCAGCGTGATGTTCCAGAACTGACGGCCGCGCCCGGCGCCGTCGACCGCGGCCGCCTCGTAGAGGTCGGTGGGTATCTGCTTGAGCCCGGCCAGAAAAATCACCATCGGCGCGCCGAACTGCCAGATCGCCAGCACCATAAGGGTCCCCAGTGCCCAGCTCGGATCGTTCACCCACGGCTTGCCCTGAATGCCGAACACGTGCAGGAAAGAGTTGACCGCACCGTCACGGTTGAACATGTTGACCCAGACGATGGCCAGCGCCACGCTGCCGCCGAGCAACGACGGCAGGTAGAACAGCGAGCGGAAGAGCCCTACGCCGCGGCGCTCGCGGTGCAACAGCAGCGCGACGCCCAGCGCGGCGGCGAGCTTGAGCGGCACCGCGACGAACGCGAACATCACGGTGACCCGGACCGAATGCCAGTACGACGGGTCCGCGGTGAACATCCGCCGGTAGTTCGCCAGCCCCACCCAGTGCACGTCCCCCCACGGCAGCAGCACCTCGTAGTTGGTGAAGCTGAGATAGAGCGAGACGAACATCGGCACGGCGGTGATCCCGAGCAGGCCGAGCAGCCACGGGGAC
>DASRRF010000338.1:0-10202 GCA_035695905.1 Micromonosporaceae bacterium
GCGGACGCGCTGTCGGACACCCGTACCTTCTACGACAACCAGGCGTGGAACGCGGCGCCCACGGTGGGCGACATCACCCGCGTCGAGGTCCTCGACGCGCATCCGGCGACCGGACCGGTCTATGCGCTCGCCTCGACCACCGCCTACGACGTGCACGGCCGGGTGACCACCGCCGCGGACCCGCTCGGTCGTACCATCAGAACCGCCTACACGCCGGCACTCGGTGGACCGACCACCAGGACCGTGGTGACCGACGCGTTGGGATTCACCACCACGACGGTGCTGGAGCCGGCCTCCGGCCAGGCGCGCGCGATGACCGATGCCAACTGGCGTACCACCGAGAGTCAGTACGACGCGCTGGGACGGGTCACCGAGGTGTGGCTGGCGAACCGGCCGCGGAACGCAAACCCGCCCTACACCGGGAACTACCGGTTCACCTACCAGATCCGCAACGACGGGGCCACCGCGGTCAGCACCGACACGATCGGGCCGAACGGCAACTACGTCACGTCCCGGGTGCTCTATGACGGGCTGCTCCGAGCCCGGCAGACCCAGGTACCGGCGGCCGGCGGCGGAAGGCTGCTCGTCGACACGCGGTACGACTCGCAGGGCCGGGTGTACAAGAGCACCCAGCCGTACTTCAACGACGCTCCCATCGACAGCACGCTGTGGGTCGCGTCCGATGTGGACGTTCCGGGGCTGACCACCACGCTCTACGACGCGGCGAGCCGGCCTGTCGCGGCCATCCTCACCTCCGGCGGATCCGAGAAGTGGCGCAGCACCACCGGGTACGGCGGCGACCGGGTCAGTGTCGTACCGCCCACCGGCGGCACTCCCACCACGACGGTCAGCGACGCCCGTGGCCGCCCAACCGAGCTGCACCAGGGCGCCGACGTCAGCCGGTACGCCTACACCCCGGCCGGGCTGCCGGCCAGCCTGACCGACCCGGCGGGTAACACCTGGAACTACTTCTACGACCTGCACGGCCGGCAGATCCGCGCGGTCGACCCGGACCGGGGTACCACCGTTTCCAGCTACGACGTGGCCGGTCAGCTGTCCATCAGGACCGACGCGCGCGGGCAGACCCTGGCCTACAGCTACGACGACCTCGGCCGCCCACTGACCACCCGGGTCGGCAGCGCGACCGGACGCCTGCTCGCCCGGTGGACATACGACACGGTTTCCCTCGGGAAAGGCCTGCCCGCCTCGGCCACCAGCTACGATCCGGCCGGAAACGCCTACACCACTACGGTTCTCGGCTACACCGCGCTCTACCAGACCCGGAAAGCCTCGATCACCCTGCCCGCGGTCGAGGGGCTGCTCGCCGGCACCTACACCGTCAACACCACGTACAACTTCGACGGCAGCCTGGCAGGAGAGAGCCTGCCCGCGATCGGCGACCTGTTCGGCGAGACAGTCTCGCACAGCTACGACGACTTCGGGCGTCCGCAGACCACCTACGGCGGGCCACAGGGCGAGACGGTGACCTACGCCGCCGGTACCGAGTACACCCGGTACGGCGAGGCACAGCGGGTGCAGTTGGGTACCGGCACCAGCCGGGTCTGGCTCTCGCACTACTACGACAGCGCGACCCGCCGGCTCGATCGCTCCATAGTCGACGCCGAGCTGCCGCAACCAATGCAGGTGGACACGCGCTACGGCTACGACCCGGCCGGCAACGTCACCTCCATTGTGGATAGTCCGCAAGGCGCACCCGCCGACCGGCAGTGTTTCCGGTACGACGAGTTGCGCCGGCTCACCGAGGCCTGGACACCAGGCACCGACTGCGCCGCCGACCCGAGCACCGGCGCGCTCGCCGGCCCGGCCCCGTACTGGCAGTCGTACCGCTATGACGCCGCCGGCAACCGGCACAGCGACGTACGGCACGCCGCCGGTGGCGACATCACCCGCAGCTACACCTACCCGGCCAGCGGCACCAGCCAGCCGCATGCGCTTGCCTCGCTCACCAGCAGCGGGTCCGGTGGCAACGTCGCCTTCCACTACGACGCGACCGGGAACCTGACCGGCCGCGGGCCGGGGTCCACACTGGACTGGAATGAACAGGGCCACCTCGACACGGTGACCGAGGCCGCGGGTACCACGTCATATGTCTACGCCGCCGCCGGCACCCGGCTGATCCGCCGCGACCCGATCGCAACCACGGCGTACCTCGGCAGCCAGGAACTCCGGCTGGACCGGGCCAGCGGTGCCCTCACCGGGACCCGCTACTACCGGCACGGCGGCGCGACCGTCGCGGTGCGCACCGGCGCCGGCCTGACCTGGTTGGCCAACGACCACCACAGCACCGCACAGGTGGCCGTCAACGCCAGCACCATGGCCGTGTCATTGCGCCGCAGCGACCCGTTCGGCAACCCCCGTGGTACGCCGCCGGCCGGGTGGCCGGGCGAGCAAGGATTTGTCGGCGGTACGACCGACGCCAGCACCGGGCTGACCCATCTCGGTGCCCGCGAGTACGACCCGGACACCGGCCGGTTCATCTCGGTCGACCCGCTGCTCGATCCGGCCACCCCGCAACAGTGGGCCGGATACACCTACGCCAACGGCAATCCGGTCTCCTTCGCCGACCCGAGCGGGCTGCGACCGATCTGCGGGATGGAGCACGGCGACTGCGGGTACGAGGGCGAGGCTTGGCACTCCGACCCGGAGAAGGCGCAGACGATGTCGTGCCAGCGGAAGCCGAGCAACTGCTACTCCGGCCCGCCGAGCTCGGACGTGAACGCGGACGCCGCGCTTGACCTGTGGTTGGTGGCGCCGGCGCTGGGTCATCGACCCGACAAGAGGCAGGTTGACGACCTGCGTACGTTCTACGACTACAAGGGCTCGGACGACTTCACCAACCAGGACGCGATCGAGTTCGCCGCGCTGGGTCTCGACCAGTTCTTGATGACGTGCCAGGCGCTCGGTGCTACGCCGCAGGAGTGCGGCATGCAGACCGGCTTCGGTCCGCTTAAGTTCCTCTACGAGCTGACCCCGGTCGCCGACGTGGTGAACTGTGGCACCGGCAAGGAGTCGTGCGCGTGGCTGTTCACCGACGTGATCCCGCCGCTCAAGGCACTGAAGATCGCGGGCAAGGCCAAGGACGCCATCAAGGCGATCGACAGCAGCCAGGACATCGTGTATCGAGGCGGGTCACGGACGGCGGACAACTTCACGCCACGCCCCGGCAAGGACCCAACCGGCCTGTCCACATTCGACACTCTCGACGCGTTCAAGCCCGGCACCAAGGTGCAGGCGATCGACCTGTCGAAACTGCGCTCGCTGCGGGGCGTGGCGGATGCTCCCCCGGCGGGACATGTGTCGATCGCACCGCTTGACATGGCCGAGCTGCCTGGCTGGGCGGCGGCCCGTGGCACCGGAACGATGCATCCGCTCACCGCCGAGCTGCTCGGGGCGTGGGTTGCGGAGATTAGGATCCCGGGATGAGCGGGTTCGTGGTCTCGGAGGAGTGCTGGCGCCGCCTTGACGCGGTCTTCGCCGCCGCCGCCCAGCCGCTGCGGGAGTGCAATCCGGCGCTGTGGTTCCAAACCGGCCGGCGCAGTTCCGACCGGGTCCCGCTCGACGCCTGGGCCGAGTTCGGGCGCGTCCGGGATCCGGCCCGGACGGAGGACATTGTGGTGTTCGTGGCGGTGGTTCGCGACGGTGGCGCCTATCGCGCCACCGTCGACATCTCGACCGGTGAAGGCGTTATGCTCGCCGACGGGCCGGCCCGAACACTGCGGGTGGGTTTAGACGTGCTCTCCTTCGTGACCGACGTGGAGAGCTTCCTCGCCGATCGGGCAGGCCTGTTGCGGGCCGCCCTGTGCTGACGCGGTTGGCGCGGCCCGGATCTCGCCGGCCTCGGCGACGCCCAGCTCGGCATAAAGCGCCAGCGCGCGCTGGCCGTACCTCCGGGCATCGTCGTGATTTCCGAGCTCACGGTACGCGTGCGAAAGGCCGTCGAGCGCTTGAGCCTGCTCGTACCGGTCGCCGGTCTGCTGGGCGAGGTCGAGTGCGGATCGATGGTACGAGAGCGCATCGTCCGGCCGTCCGGTCGCGCTGCTGGCCGCCCCGAGTCCGTTGAGGGTGGGGATCTCGACTGCGCGGTAGCCGATCTCGCGAGCGAGTACCAGAGCCTGTTGATAGTGGTTGAATGCCTCGGCGTATCTGGTCAACGGCAGATGCACGCTGGCAATGCCACACAACGCCGCCGCCTCGCAGCTACGATCCCCGATCTCGCGAGCCAGCGCCAGCGCCCGCCGGTAGTGCTCGGACGCCGGCTTGTACCGCCCGCACCGGAGGTGGGCGGTGCCGAGGTCCTTCAGGGTCTCCGCCTCGACCGCCCGGTCGCCGATTTCCTGGGCCAGAACAAGCGCCTGCCGGTAGAGCTCCACGGCGTCGTCGTACTGACCCCAGCGCCGGTGTATCTCACCGAGGTTGCTCAGCGCCGCCGCCTCGATGACAGGATCCTTGATGTCGCGCGCGATAACCAACGCGCGCTGGTAGTGATCGTAGGCTTGTTGATACTGCGCCCAATCGCAGTAGATGATGCCGAGGTTGCCCAGCACGTTGGCTTCGCCGACCCGGTCGCCGATGTCCCGGCGGATGGCAAGCGCGAGCTGGTAGTAGTCGAACGCCTCGTTCTTAAGCCCCAGCCGGGCCGTGATGATACCGAGGTTACCCAGGGCCTGAGCCTCACCGATCTGATCGCCGATGGCCCGGCGGATGGCCAGTGCGCTCTCGTACTGGTCGAGCGCCTTGGGGAACTCACCCACCAGCCAGTACACGGTGCCGAGGCCGCTGAGCGCGACCGCCTTGCCGAGGTTGTCGCCGGTGGCATCGGCGGCGTGCAGGGCATGCCGGTAGATGGTCAATGCGTCGATGTGATGGGCGCCGACGGTGAGGTACCGGTGGAGTATTCCGGCCAGGTGTGGGGCGCAGGTGGACACGCCATCGGTGGTGGGGTGGCCGGCGATCGCGACCAGGTTCTCCCGCTCGGCGTCCAGCCACGCGGTCGCGGATGCCGGGTCAGCCAGCGACGGCGCGGCGGTTCCCGGATCGGGTACCGGCCGGCGCCCGCGGTCGTGCGGCGCCAACAGATCCGCGGCGACCCGCGCGGTGTGCACGTACCAGTCGCAGAGGCGTTGGTAGGCAGGCTCCCGGTCGGCGTCGTGTTCGGCGCGCTCGGCGGCGTAGGCACGGAGCAGGTCGTGCATCGCGAACCGGCCGGCGCGCCGCTCGACCAGGTGCGCGCGGCTGAGCACGCCGAGCAGGTGCTCTGCCTCCGGCAGCGGGCAGTTCCGCAATGCGGTCGCCGCGTAGATATCCCAGTCGGGGCCCGGAATGAGACCGAGCAGCCGGAACATGCCGGCCGCGGCGGGCGTCAACGCCTGGTACGACCACGAGAAGACCGCCCGCACCGCGGTATAGGGATCGCCGCCCGCGGTGAACGCATCCAACCGTTGCCCGGCCGCCAGCTCCTTGACCACCTCCGGTACCGCGGCGCCACTGATCGCGACCCGGTCGGCCGCGATCCGCAGCGCCAGCGGCAATCGGGCGCACAGCTCGGCCAGGCTGGTCAGCGCGGCCGGGCCGGCTTCGATGCCCTGGCGGCCGAGCAACCGGCGCAGCAGCGCGACAGACTCCCGCTGGGTCAACAGATCCAGGCGCAGCCGGACGGCGCCGTCGCGGGCCACCAGGCCGGCCAGGTCGTCGCGGCTGGTTATCACGACCAGGCAGCCGGGAGCACCGGGCAGCAGTGGGCGTACCTGCTCCGGGCTGTTGGCATTGTCCAGCACGAGCAGCAGCCGCCGGCCGTCCACTAAGGACCGGTACAGGCCGGTCAGATCGTCGAGCGCGCGCGGGATCTGGGTGTCCGGGGTGCCCAACGCCCGGAGCAGTACGGTCAGCGCCTGCTCGGCGGTCATTGCCGGGGTCGGACCGTAGCCACGCAGGTTGACCCAGAGCTGTCCGTCCGGGAACCGGTCGGCGATCCGGCGGGCCCAGCGCACGGCCAGTGCGGTCTTGCCCACTCCCGCGGTACCGGCGATCGCGCTGATTACCACGGCGCCCGCCGATCCGCGGCCGGCATCGACGAGGAGTGCGTCCAGTCGGGCCAGCTCCGCCGCACGACCGGTAAAATCCCTTGCATCGGGCGGTAGCTGGCGGGGTACCGGCGGCAACATCGGTGCGGGCTGCCTACCGGCGGGCTGCGACCGGCCGGTGAGGACCGTCGCGTGCTGGTGCTGGAGCTCCTCGCCCGGGTCGATGCCGAGCTCATCAGCCAGAAATCGGCGCGCCGTCTGGTACGCCGCCAGCGCGTCGGCTCGCCGCCCGCTGCCGTACAAGGCGTCCATGAGCTGCGCCCACAGCCGTTCGCGCAAGGGGTTCTGCGCGGTCAGCGTGGTCAGCTCGCCAATCAGTTCGCCGTGCCGCCCTCGACGCAGGTCGACATCGATGCGGCGCTCCAGCGCGCGCAACCGCTGCTCGCGCAGGCGCGGAGCGGCCTCGCGCTGCAGCAGGTCCGACGGTACGTCGGCAAGCGGCTCGCCGCGCCACTCGGCCAGCGCATCGGCCAGCGCGGCCGCTTCTTCGTCGAGGTCGGCCGCGTGGTCCGCGCAGGCCAACCCGGCCCGAAACCGTCCGAGGTCGACCCCGTCCGGTGCGACGTCCATCCGGTACCCGTCGGCGCAGGTGGCGATCAGCCCATCGGCGCCGGCCTCGCTCAGCAGAGCCCGCAACCGGGTGATGTTCGTCTGGACCGTACGACGCGGGTTGTCGGGTGGGGCGTCGCCCCAGGTCGCGTCGACCAGGCTACCGACCGGCACCGGGTGGCCATCGCCGAGCAGGAGCGTCGCGAGCAGGATGCGATGCTTGGGGGAGCTGATCGCCACCACCTGGTCGCCGACCCGCACGTCGAGCGGGCCGAGAAGCCGAAACTCCGTGTTCATCGGTGGCTTCGGCGACGTCGTAGATTGCACGGGAGTCCTCAAAAGCGCAAGGTTTCCTGGGCCAACGTCGGACGGTACCAGGGGTATGTGACGCCACCGACACGATTCGGTGTCGCGCACGCGTTGATCGGGGCCGGGGCACTGTGTTCATCCGGCCCGGCCTGCGCCCACTCGGACAGCCGCCCGGGTTACTGTCGCGCATGGCCCTGTGGGACGACGTACGCCGGATCGCGCTGGGGCGGTATGTCGCTGCGACATCATGTCGCAGCGACATACCGCTCAAAGAAGGATCACCACCAGCCGGGCAGGCCGGGGCGCGGCCCGCTCGGCAGCGGGCGCCCGCCGCTCGCTGAGCTCACCCCGAAGGGCTGCGGGAGTACGGCCGGACAATGCGATCCGCGGGCCGGCAGAACCGACGCGATGAGGTAGCTGTCCATCGCATCCGTCGGGCACGGACCGCGACCGTACACCCCGTGTCCCCAGCCGTCGTAGGTCAGCAGCACCGCGCTGCCGCCGAGCTGGCGGGCCGCGTCGGTGGCCCACGAGTACGCGGTAGCCGGATCGTGCAACGAGTTCGTCATGAAGAGCGTGGGGCTATGGCGTACCCGTAGCTCGTGTTGTGGGTTGTTCACCCTGGCCGGCCACCCGAGACAGGCGACGGTCGCGAAGACCGCAAGCGGCGACAGCTTGTAGTCCGGCGCGATGCCGGCCATCCGATCCAGGTGTGCGGCGAACTCCCGGTAGTCGCGGACCGGAAGCCGCCAGTCCTCGCAGAAGACTGCCTGGAACGGGTTCTCGGCCACCTCGTCCGCCTGCAGGCGGGCCGCGGCGGGCGGTGTCGCGTCCAGCGCGGCCAGGAAGTCGGCCAGCCCGAACCAGTCCGGCCCGTAGAACGCGCCGAACGCGATGCTCTGCAGGTCGAACGGTGACAGCGGGGGCGAGTCCGGCGGCGCGCCGGGGAGGCGCAGCTCGCCGCGGGCGGCCCGGGCCAGCAGATCCCCCCAGAGCGCCTTGATGTCCTGTCCGAACAGCGAACACCGCGAGTCGTTGCCGCAGCCGGTGACGAACTCGGTGAACACATCCTGGGTGGTTGCCGCCTCGGTGTCGAGGAATCCCCGGGTACCCAGGCTGTGGTCCATGTTGCTGTCCAGCACGAGGGCGCGTACGTGGTGCGGGAACTCCTCGGCGTACTGCTGGCCCATCAGCGTGCCGTACGAAACGCCGTAGTAGGTCAGCCTCTTGTCGCCGACCGCGGCCCGGATGGCGTCGATATCGCGGACCACGCTGAGCGTGTCGACGTGGTCGAAGAGCGGCCCGGTGCGCGCCCGGCAGTCCCGGCCGAGCGCACGGTTGAAGGCCACCATCGCGTCGAAGTCGGCCTGGCTCGTCATGATCGTTGGTGGCGTTTGGCTCAGCAGTTCCAGCGAGCAGACGACCGGATGGCTGCGGGCCACCCCGCGCGGGTCGAAGCCGACCAGGTCGAAGTGGCGCCGCAGCTCCGGGCTGAAGTAGTCGGGGGCGAAGATGGCGAAGTCCACGCCGGACCCGCCGGGGCCGCCGGGGTTGATGACCAGCGAGCCGATCCTGGCCGCCGGGTCGGTAGCCTTGCGCCGGGCCAGTGCGAGGTCGAACGTCGCCCCGTGCGGCCGATCCCAGTCGACGGGTACCCGCAGGGTGCCGCATTCGGCGGTGGGGTCCTCGGGGCACGGCGCCCATGCGATGCTTTGTGGTCGGCCGGAGGTGGTGGCCGCGCCGGCCGCCGCGCCGGGCATGATGAGTGCGATGACGGTCAACGAGATGGTAAGAATCCGGGTGGGTATTCGCACGAAGATCCTCCCGTTCTATATGTCGATGTCTCTACATCCCACAGGGGGATGACGGATGAGTCAATGGGATACGGAGCGGGCGCCCGGACCCGATGACCCGCTCGGCCAATGCGTGTACGGCTCCCGGCTGCTCGGCGCGCAACCGGCGCTGGTTCTGCACGGTGGCGGGAACACCTCGGTGAAGACCACTGTGGACGATCCGGTCGGCGGGCCGGTCGAGGTGCTCTACGTCAAGGGCAGCGGCTGGGATCTGGCCACCATCGAGCGCGCCGGCTTCACCGCGCTGCGGATGGACCGCCTGCGCGGGCTGCTGCACCTCGATCGGCTGTCGGATTCGGCGATGATGAACGAGCTGCGGTGCGCCCGGCTCGACGCGAGCGCCCCGGATCCGAGCGTCGAGTCGTTGCTGCACGCGCTGTTGCCGTACCCGGCGGTGCAGCACAGTCACGCCGATGCGCTGATCGCGTTGACGAACCAGCCGGACGGCGCGCGGTTGGTCCGCGAGGCCCTCGGCGACGGCGTGCTCATCGTGCCGTACGTGATGCCCGGCTTCGATCTGGCCAAGGAGTGCACGCGGCTCATCCCGGCAGACCTTTCCCCGAGTACCCGGGGAATCGTGCTCCTGAACCACGGGCTGTTCACGTTCGGCGGGAGTACGCAAGAGGCGTACCGTACCCATCTCGAGCTGATCGGCGCGGTGGAGCGGTTCCTCGGCCCGGCTTCGCCGGTGGCCAGCGGTGCCCGGCCGGCGTTCGCCGGGGTGGACATCGCCCGGCTGCGCCGGGAGATCTCGGCTGCGGCCGGCGCGCCGATGGTGGTCAGCCGGCACGACGACGAATCGGTACGGGCCTTCGTGGCCCGGCCCGACCTCGCCGCGCTCGCCGGCCGCGGACCGCTCACGCCGGACCACGTCATCCGGACCAAACGCGTCCCGCTCGTCGGGCGCGACGTCGCGTCGTACGCCCGCGAGTATCGGGCGTACTTCGCCGAACACAGCACCCGGAGGGGGGAAACCCTGACGATGCTGGACCCGGCGCCGCGGGTACTGCTGGATCCCGGGTACGGCATGCTCACCGCCGGCCGGCGGGCCGCGGACGCCGACATCGCCGCGGACATCTACCGGCACACCATCAACACCATCGGGCGGGCCGAACGGGTCGGCCGGTACCAGGCGCTGCCCGCCGCCGACATCTTCGACGTCGAGTACTGGGAACTGGAGCAGGCCAAGCTGCGCCGGGCCGTGGCCGTCGCGCCGTTCACCGGCGAGGTCGCGCTCGTCACCGGCGCCGCATCGGGGATCGGAAAGGCGTGTTCCGCAGCATTGCGTCACCGCGGCGCCGCGGTGATCGGGGTGGACATCGACCCGGCCGTACGCGACGTGGTGCAGGCACCGGACTATCTCGGCGTACCCGCGGACGTCACCGATGCC
>DASRRF010000339.1:0-11738 GCA_035695905.1 Micromonosporaceae bacterium
GAACACCAACGCCAGGCCCGCCGCGGGCACAAGTACGCCGGGCAGCTGGTCAGTCAGCCTGGGTGAGGGGCGGGCATGGGCAGGGGGCACCACAGTCACGGCCGGCGGGTCCTTCGGGGGTCGAAGTGGACACGGGCTGCACGAAGCGCGTGCCGCCGGGGTACGACACCTCGCCTACAACCGACAACGAGCGTGCGAGCGGATCGGTTACGCGGCTGCGCTCCCACCACCGGGGCCGGGTCAGCCGAGGATCGCGTAGACCGTGCTGGCGTGCGCGGCCATTGCCCCATCGACAACCATAGCCACATCAACAAACGCGAGCGTGCGACCCAGCTTCGTGATCCGCGCGGTGATCATCGTGTCGGCGTCGACGATCGGCCGCTGGAACGTGGTGGACTGCTGGACCGTGGTCATCGGGCCGAACCCATCGCGGGCCGCCGCGATCGCGATCACGGTGCTGGTATCCGCGGCCGCCATCAGAGCCTGGCCGGACATCGCACCGCCCTGCCGGGCCAGCCGGTCCGACCAGGGCAGGCGCAGCGTCGCGTGCCGATCCCCGACATCCTCGACGACGAGGCCGAGATCCTGCACCCACGGCGCGAAGTGCTCCTTGAGAATCGCGTTGCCGTCGGCGGGCGTCAGCGTCATGCGCTCATCATTCACCCGCCGGCAACACTCGGCAGCACCTGAACCTCCGATCCGTCGCGCACCGGTGTGTCAAGCCCGGCGCCCAGCCGGCAGTCCTCACCGTCCACGTACACGTTGACGAACCGCCGGACAGCGCCCTGCTCGTCGCGGATCCGCCGCTCCAGCCTGGGCCACTGCCGGCCGACCTCGTCCAGCACGTCGCGCAGCGTGCCGGCCGCGTCGATGTTCAGCCGCGGTGCGCCACCGGCCTCGCCGCGCAGCACGCCGGGGACGAGCAGGGTCACCGGCATCAGACCACCGCCGCCCGTACGCTCAACACGTCCGGCAGGTGGCCGGCGACCAGCGCCCACGAGTCGCCCTCATCGCGGCTGGCGTACACCTCGCCGGACCGGGTGCCGAAATACACCCCGGTCGGCTCGGCGTCGTCCGCGCACATCGCGTCGCGCAGCACGGCCGGGTAGAACGGCTCGCTGGGCAGGCCGTCGGTCAGCGGCTCCCAGGTGGCGCCGGCGTCCTGCGACCGGAACACCTGGCAACGCTCCCCTGTCGGGTAGCGCCGGGCGTCCGCGGTGAGCGGGAAGTTGTAGATCACACCGGGCCGGCGCGGGTGCGCGACCATCGCGAAGCCGAAGTCGCTGGGCAGCCCCTCCGCGATCGACTGCCAGGTGGCGCCGGCATCGTCGGACCGGTAGACGCCGTGGTGGTTCTGCGCGTAGAACCGGTCCGGATCGCCGGCATCGCGGGCCACCTTGTGCACGCACTGGCCGAACTCCGGCCACGGGTCGGGCAGGAAGTACGCCTTGATGCCGGTGTTGTTGGCGGTCCAGCTCGCCCCCGCGTCGGCGGTACGGTAGACGCCGCCGGTCGACATCGCCACCAGCACCGACGAGGTGTCCGCCGGGTGCGGCAGCACGGTGTGGATCGCCTGCCCGCCGAAACCGGCGCCCCACTTCTCCCGGTGCGGGTGGTCCCACAGGCTGCGGACCATCTCGAAGGTCTCGCCGCCGTCATCGGAGACGAACAGCGCGGACGGCTCGGTGCCCGCGTAGATCCGGCCGGGTTGGCTGTCCGGTCCGGGCGCCAGCTGCCAGACCCGCTTCAACGAGGCTCCGGTGGCCTCCGGGAACGCCAGCGGGGCCCGCTCGGGCTCGCGCCAGGACCCGCCCAGGTCGTCGCTGGTCGCCACGCTCGGGCCGAAATGCGAGCTGGTCACGCCGGCCAGCAGCCGCGGGGTGACCGGCCGCCGGTCGATGCCGACCGCGTACACCCCGGTCATCGGGAAGAGCGGCCCGCTCACCTCCCACGACTTGCGGTCGTCCTCGCTGCGTGCAAGGTACAGACCCTTTTCCGTGCCGATGGCGAGCAGCACACCCATGGCGACCTCCCAAAGAGACGATGAGGCGGTCAGTATCTACCCGAGGTCTGACAATAACCGGACCGATGGGACGATGTTCGACGTGCATCCAGGCAGGGTCCGGTTCCGCCACCATTCGGCGCTCGCGGTGGCTGCGCTGATCGTGCTGGTCAGCGGCGTACCGCTGGCCACGGCTGCGCCGTACCTCTGGATGGTTCTGCTCGTTCCGCTGGCGGTGGCGGTCTGGGCCTGGCGTTCCGGCACGGACGCGGACGCATCCGGACTGCGGGTCCGGGCGCTCATCGGCGACCGCCGGCTGCCGTGGTCGCAGGTTGACGCGATCGTGCCGACCGCACGCGGGCGGGTGGCGGTACGCCTGGTCGATGGCGGGAGCGTCGCGCTCACCGCGGTAACCGCCGCGGACCTACCCCGGCTGATCGCCGCCAGCGGTCAGTCAACTGACCCGGGTGGATCGGTTCAGTAACCGTCCACCACCACGTTCTCCAGCGGCTCACCGGCCAGGTAGCGCACCAGCTGCGCGCGGACCAGGCCGTACGCCTTCGGCATGAGGCTGCGTACGGAGCCGGCCACGTGCGGGGTGAGCAACAGGTTCGGCATTGTCCACAGTGGATGGTCGGCGGGCAGCGGCTCCGGGTCCACCACGTCCAGCGCGGCGGACAGGCGGCCGGTGGCCAGCTCGGCGGCGAGCGCCGCGGTGTCCACCACCGGGCCACGGGCCGCGTTCACCACCAGCGCACCGTCCGGCAGCCGGGCCAGGAACGCCGCGTCCACCAGGCCCCGGGTGGCCGGCGTCAGGGGAACCGCGAGCACCACCACATCTGCGTACGGCAGCAGTAGGTCCAGCTCGTCGACCCCGCGTACGCCGGGCCGGGCGCGCCGGGCCACCATGGTCAACACGGTCTCGAACGGCGCCAACCGGGCCGCCACCGCCGTGCCGATCGCCCCGGCGCCCACTACGAGCACCCGCTTGCCGGCCAGCTCGTCGGTTGGCGCGTACGCCGCGTACGCCCACTCCCGCCGGGCCTGCGCGAGCACGAACCCGGGAATCTCCCGCAGGTACGCCAGCACCACCGCGGCCACCCACTCGGACGTGTACGACGAGTGCACGCCGCGCGCGTCGCACAGCAGCACGCCGTCGCGCAGCCGGCCGACCCAGGCGTCCGCGCCCGCGGTGAGCAGTTGGACCACGCGCAGTGCGGGCATCTTCTCCACCAGCGCAACAACGTCACCCCGGGCCAGGAACGGCGGCGCCCAGAACTCGACCGTGGCCGGGTCGGACGGCGGTTCCGCCGGCGGTCCCCCGTACACCTCGATGGTCGCCTGGAGCCCGTGCAGGACCGCGACGCCCGCCTCATGCGCGACCCACACCTTCATGGGCCAGACCCTAGCGGGAACCCGGGGCGGCGCCGGCGGCTCGTCCCGCCGTGGAGAAACGACATAGGCTGGGCCGCGTGAGCACCCCGGGACGGCGCCGGCGAGCATTCGTCACGCTCGCTGCAGTGCCGGCGCTGATGCCGGCGCTCGCGGCGTGCAGCTTCGGGCCACCGCCGCCGGACCAGGCCGGTGCGCCGCCGAAGTTCCCGACCCCGTCGGCGGTCCAGACGGAGCGGCCGTCCACGGTGAACACCGCGCCGGCCGTAATCGCCAGCGGGCTTCGCGTGCCGTGGGGCGTGGCGTTCCTGCCGGATGGTGGCGCCCTGGTTACCGAACGCGATACCCGCAAGATTCTCAAGGTCGGCCCGGAGCTCGCCGCGACCGGGCTGAAGGTCACTACGGTGCAGACCGTCGAGGAGGCGAGCTCCCAGGGCGAGGGCGGCCTGATGGGCATCGTGATCTCGCCGACGTTCCGCACCGACAACACCGTCTTCCTGTACTACACCTCGAAGACCGACAACCGGATCGCCAAGCTCGTGCTGGGCGGCAAGCCGCAGCCGATCGTGACCGGGATCCCGGTCTCCGGCATCCACAACGGTGGCCGGCTCGCCTTCGGCCCGGACGGCTACCTCTACGCGACCACCGGCGACGGCTCCCAGCGCGGGCTGGCGCAGGACCTGTCCAGCCTCGGCGGCAAGATCCTGCGGATGACCGTCGACGGCAAGCCGGCGCCCGGCAACCCGTTCCCCAACTCGCTCGTCTGGTCGTACGGCCACCGCAACGTGCAGGGGTTGGACTGGGACAGCCAGGGCCGGCTGTACGCGACCGAGTTCGGGCAGAACGCCTGGGATGAAATCAACCGGATCCAGCCTGGGAAGAACTACGGCTGGCCCGCGGTCGAGGGGATCGGCGACGACGCCCGGTTCGTGAACCCGTTGGTGGTGAAGCGGACCACCGAGGCGTCCTGGTCCGGTATGGCGATCCTGGGCAACGTGCTGGTCGCCGCCGCGCTGCGCGGCGAGCGGCTGTGGCTGGTCGAGCTGACCGGCGCCGGCGCCGTACTCGGCGCGCCGCGGGACGACTTCAACGGGGTGTACGGGCGGCTGCGTACGGCGATCCGGGCGCCGGACGGGTCGCTCTGGATCACCACGTCCAACCATGACGGGCGCGGCAACCCGGCCCCGCAGGATGACCGGATCCTGCGGATCGTCCTGACCGGCGCCTCGATCAGCAAGGGCTGACCTACACCCGCCTCCGGCCTACACCCGGCTCCGGCCTACATCCCGGTCCGGTAGAAGGCGACCGAGTGCTCCAGCCCGGTATCGGCCTTCGGCCAGAGCTCGTACCGCTCCAACCACGGCTGACCGTCGAACACGGCCGCGTACGTGGGGTTCACGTACGCGATGCGCACGGCATTCCCGCGGGTGTCCTCGGCGACCTTGCCGAGCACGGCGGACAGCGTGTCCGGACCGAACGGATCGAAGAGGTACAGGGCGGTCGCCGCGGAGTAGTCGTACCGCTGGGCCCAGCAGGTCTCGATCGTGACCGGCGCCCGCCGGCCCCGCATCCGGTCGGCGTTCGCCCGGGCCATCGCGCAGAACTCGGCCGACAGGTCGACGCCGATGACCGCCCGGACCGGGTAGCGCGCGGCCATGCAGACCACGCGACCCTTGCCGCAGCCCACGTCGACGAAGGTGTCCGAGTCCGTCAACCCGAGGAACGTCAAGGCCATCTCGATGAGCGAATACTCCGCGGTGGCGCAGCAATGCGAGTCCGCGACGTCGACGGGTACCACACCCCGGGTCGATACCCCGAGGCGCACCTCCCACCACAGGTTGCTGAGTCGATCCGACAGCGCCCGCCCCACGTCAGCGGACGGTAGCCCTTGGTAGTGGGTCACACACTCCCCGAACAGGCACAAGGTTGGAGCGAAGCGCCGATGGCGTGGCGCGTACGCTGCGCGTTGGCCGTATTACGGTACGCGAAGGTTTCACCCTAACGAGTGAGCGGGCCGAGGCGCTGATCTACACCACGCTCGTCAAGGACAAGGGTTAATGATTGAACACATGTGGTCCCGTACAGGGGTGAGGCGCGCGGCCGTCGCGGCGATGATCACCGCGGTCGCGCTGGCCGGCGTGCTGCTGGGCGTCCTGCTGGCGGCCCGCACCGAGGCGGACGTCGGCCCCTTCCGGGCTGAGATGAAAATCACACCATCGTTGTACGGGGACACCGATGTGCAGGTGCCGCCGCTCGGCTCGCTCAGCGTGGACAGCCACGACGGCCCCGCCCACCTGACCATCCAGCTCGGCTCGCTGGACCAGCGGCGTACCCAGGAACTGGTCAACGACCCGAACGGGGTCACCCGGGCCAGTGACACCGCGCTGACCGACATCGAGAGCGGGCTGACCCGGCTGGTGCTGCGTACGGCCGGAGCGGCGGTGCTCGGCGCGCTGCTGCTCGCCGCGATCGTGTTCCGCGACGTACGCCGGGTCGCCTGGGCCGGCGGCCTGGCGCTCGCGGTGGTCGCGGGCACGCTCGGGCTGGCGCTGGCCACGTTCCGCCCGAAGTCGATCGAGGAACCGCGGTACACCGGGATGCTCGCGTACGCCCCGACCGTGGTCGGTGACGCGCGGCGCATCGCGGACCGCTACGACGAGTACCGCGCACAGCTACAACGGTTGGTACGCAACGTCAGCCGGCTCTACGCCACGTTCTCCGCGCTGCCCGCGTTCGACCCGGACCCGAGCACGCTGCGCGTACTGCACGTCTCCGACCTGCACCTGAACCCGGCCGCGTGGTCGGTGATCGACACGGTGGTGGAGCAGTTCGACATCGACGTGGTGGTGGACACCGGGGACATCACCGACTGGGGTACCGAGCAGGAGGCGGCGTACTTCCTGTCCGCGATCGGCACGCTGAAGGTGCCGTACGTCTTCATCCGGGGCAACCACGACTCGTCGCTGACCTCCGCGGCGGTGGCCAAGCAGCGCAACGCGGTAGTGCTGGAGGACGAGGTGAAATCGGTGGCCGGGCTGACCTTCGCCGGCATCGGTGACCCGCGGTTCACCCCGGACAAGCAGACCTCGCCGGCCGGGTCGGGCGAGTCGCAGCGGACCATCGAGGAGGTGCTCGGCGCCGGTACCGATCTCGCCCGGACGATCCGCCGGGCCGGCCGCGGGGTGGACATCGCGCTGGTACACGACCCGGCCTCGGCGGGTGGGCTGGCCGGCGAGGTCCCGCTGGTGCTCGCCGGGCACACCCACAAACGCGAGGTACGCCGGATGGCCATCGCGGGGGCGAACCCCGCGGACCCGCGTACCCTCCTGATGATCGAGGGGTCGACCGGCGGTGCGGGCCTGCGCGGCCTGGAGCCGGAGCAGCCGACCCCGCTCGCCCTGTCGGTGCTCTACTTCGACCAGGAGCGCAGCCTGCTCGCGTATGACGACATCAGCGTCGGCGGCACCGGGCAGGCCACGGTCAGCCTGGAGCGGCACATCATCGAGAAGGCACCCGAGCCGAACAGCGCACCCACCCCGGCCGGGAACTAGGCCAGCTCAAGCAGCGGAAAGGCCCGGTGCCGGCGAGGCGGTACCAGGAAGTTCTGCCGCCGGGTCGCCGCGATGAAGTGCGCCAGGCAGGTCTCCCACTCCCCCGCGTCGAGATCGGCGTGCGGGTCCAGCGACGCGTGCCGGCGGCGGATCGCGGCGAACAGGTCCGCGGAGGGTACGAACACCGAAAACTGCCGCTTCGGGCGCAGTACCCCGTCCGGCGAGTCCAGATCGTCGAAGCCGGCGCCGTCCATCCGGTGGTGCACCGGCGGGAACGGGTCAGGGTAGCCGGCCGGCGCGGGCGGTGTCGAGCCGTACAGGTGCCGGACCCGCTCGGTGAACCGGGCGTCGTCCCCGGGATCCCCGGCATCGTAGAACTGTTGCAGATCAAGCAGATCGTGCGACAGGTGCTGGATCGAGCCGGTGTCGAAGTAGTCGCCCGGATGCGCGGTGGTGAACCGCAGGCCGCCGCCGCCACAGAAGGTGACCACCTTGGCCGGCACGTTCGGCTCGGCGCGCTCGCCGACGAACCCGATCCACTTGGACGACCGTGGATGGACCAGCTGGGCGTACGGCAACCGCTGGCTGATCGCGACCGCCCGCGGCAGCCCGAGCTGGACGAACATCGCCCGGCTGGAGGTGAACCGCAGCCCGGCGGGCCAGCGCGGTGACGGGATCGCGTGCCCGGCAAGGGTGTCGCTACCGCCGAGCCACCGCAGCGCGTCGGCCAGGTGCGCCGGGTCGTCGCCGCGCAGGGTGAAGAGCAGATCATTTTCCTCGATGTGTACGGGCACAGCCAGCCGCGGCTTGCGTACCCCCGGATTGGTCGGGTGCACATCGGTGGGTGACGGCACCGCCTCCTCAAGTACATACCGGTTCGTGTTGGCCAGCAACCGCGGCAGGTGCAGGGTGAGCAGGCCGGCCGGCAACCGGCGGAAGTACGGCAGGCCGTACGCCACGTAGGTGAACAGGCCGTCCGGCGCCCACGGGTAGTGGGACTCCAGCGTGGCCAGCGCGCCGGCCAGCACCTGCTGGTCGGCGACGGTCGGCGTACCGGTCAGCTGGGCCGTGGCGAACACCGTGTGCACCGGCGGGAACCACACCTGGATGCCGGCGATCACGGCCGGCGGCGGGATGACCGCGTCGAGGTCGAACTGGATGTCCGGCGGCTGGCCGGACTTCGACGATGGGTCAGCCGCCATCCGTTGCGGCACCCAGGCCAGCCGGTCCATCAGCGCCAGCGTGCGCAGCGCGGTGTCCAGCGCGGTCTTCGTCGATCTGGCCTGGATCGTCTCGGGGGCCACGATGCCAGTGAAAGTGGAATCGATCCAACGACGCTAGATGCGAATGACCCCCGGGTGACGTACAAACCCCCAAGGGTGCCTTTCCATTCATGAAGCAGTCGTGCCGGCCAGGGCACGCTCCGGATCGACCAGTCCGAGCCGGTACGCGATGGTCAGCGCCTCGGGCCGGTTCCGCGCGCCGAGCTTGCGGAACAGCCTGGCCTGCGTGTTCTCCACCGTCTTCGCGGCGATGCCGAGCGAGCGGGCGGTCTGCCGTACGGTGTGGCCACTGGCGATCGAGCCGAGAATGTCGCATTCGCGGGTGGTCAGCGCCGGTACCGTCGGCGAGCCGTCGGCTAGCCGGGTGGCCATCCAGTCGGCGAGGTCCTCCACGTGCGCGGCGTTCATCGCGAAGTACCCGCGGACCACGAGCGAGAGTACGGCCGCGAAGTCGCCCGGTACGTCGTCCACCCGCAGCAGCGCGTGCGCCCCGCGCAGCAGCGCGTCGAGCAGCCCGGCCAGATCGGGGCCGCGGGTGTGTACGACGATCGCCGGTACGCCCAGCGCCGAGGGCATCAGCCAGTCGTCCGGGGCCGGGTCGATCAGCACCGCCACCACCGGCCCGCGGTGCCAGCGCGCCCAATGCTCGCCGGCCAGCGACTCCGCGGTGCGCGTGACCACGAACGGGAACTGCACGGCCAGGCAGGCCAGGCTCACCTGGTCCACGCCGGCACCGTCCGGGCCCTGCACGACCACGAGCGGCGGGCGGCCGCGCTCACCGCCGGGGCGTACCGGAGACTGCTCGCTGGCCGTGTCGAGCAGGCCGAGCGAGGTGGCCCGGGACACGGCGTGACTGGAACTCCCCACACCCAGCTTCACGTAGAGCCGGCGCTTGTGGTTCTCCACCGTACGCGGGCTGATGTGCAACAGGCCGGCCATCTCCGGCACGCTGTGCCCGGAGCCCATCAGCGACATGATTTCCATCTCGCGCTCGGTCAGGGCCAGCCCGTCCGGGTGCCGCCGGCCGGCCGGGTGTACCCGGTCGCGGACCACCCGGAGCACCGCGTCCAGCCCCCGTGAACAGGACACCAGCGAGGTGATGCCGGCCCGTACCGCCTCCTCCAGCACGTACGTGGAGACCTCGGTGTAGGCGACCACGATCTCGGTGGCCGGCGCGGACGCCCGGACCCGGACCAGCGCCTCGACCGTCTGCATGGTCAGCTCACCGGCGTCGACCAGGGTGGCGTCCGGCCGGCGCAGCGCGCACAGCTGCGGCAGCGCCTCGATGCCACCGGTCTGCCCCACCACGGTGAACTCCGGCCGGCCGTAGAGGTACGCGCACAGTGCGTCGCGCACCAACCGCCGGCCGGACTGGACCGCAAGCCGGATCGCTGTGCCGTTCATCGGCCGATCCATCTCCCAAGCCCCAATGGGTTTCGCCGGGCGGATCTTCTTAAGATTGCCCTTAGCGAATCTGTAAAGAAAGTTTATGACTAGCGCAGGGGCGGGTCCAGACTCTGGAAACAATCCATCTCGCGACACCGACTGCCGCGACCGCCGCCGTTGGTTGCCGCGGCTGTGACCGTTGATCAAGGGGTTTGGCACGATCCGCCGCGCGGATCGCGTGCCAACCCCTTGATCAGCGCGGCGGGGTGGGCGGTCAGGCGGTCAGGCGGGCGAGCACGAGGTCGCGTACCGCTTTAGCGTCGGCCTGCCCGCGGGTCGCCTTCATCACGTCACCGACGAGTACGCCGGCCGCGGCGACCTTGCCCTCGCGTACCTTCGCGGCGACCTCGGGGTGGGCGGCGATCGCCGCATCCACCGCGGCGGTGAGCGCACCGGTGTCCGATACGACCGCCAGACCGCGGTTTGCCATCACGGTCGCCGGGTCGCCCTCGCCGGCCAGCACCCCGTCCAGCACGGTACGGGCGAGCTTGTCGGTCAGCGTCCCGTCGTCGACGAGCCGCTGCAACTGCGCGACCTGGGCCGGGGTCGCCCCGATCGCGGCCAGCTCGACGCCGCTCTCGTTGGCCCGCCGGGACAGCTCACCCAGCCACCACTTGCGCGCCGCGTCCGGGGTGGTACCGGCGGCAACGGTCTCCTCGATCAGCTGGACCGCGCCCGCGTTCACGATCGCCTGCATGTCCAGATCGGACAGTCCCCAGTGGACCTGCAGCCGGCTGCGGTGCGCCCGGGGCGGCTCCGGCAGCTCCGCCTTGAGCGAGGCCACCCAGGCCGGGTCCGGTGCCAGCGGTACCAGGTCGGGCTCCGGGAAGTACCGGTAGTCGGTCGCGGTCTCCTTGCTGCGGCCCGATGTGGTGTCCCCGGTGTCCTCGTGGAAATGCCGGGTCTCCTGGACGATCCGGCCGCCGGCGTCCAGCACCGCCGCCTGGCGCAGCATCTCGGACCGGACCGCCCGCTCGACGCTACGCAGCGAGTTGACGTTCTTCGTCTCCGTACGGGTGCCCCAGGTCTCTCCAGGCCGGTTGAGCGAGGTGTTCACGTCACACCGCAGCGAACCCTGCTCCATCCGGACATCGGAGACGTCCAGCCCGCGGACCACATCGCGCAGCTCGGTCACGTACGCGCGGGCCACCGCCGGGGCGAGTACGCCGGTACCCGGGACGGGTCTGGTCACGATCTCGACCAGCGGGATGCCGGCCCGGTTGTAGTCCACAAGCGACTCGGTGGCTCCGTGGATCCGCCCGGTCGCCCCGCCGATGTGCAGGGTCTTGCCGGTGTCCTCCTCGAGGTGCACCCGCTCGATGCCGACCCGGATCACCCGGCCGTCCAGCTCCACGTCCAGCCAACCGTCGGTGCACAGCGGCTCGTCGTACTGGCTGATCTGGAAGTTCTTCGGCATGTCCGGGTAGAAGTAGTTCTTCCGCGCGAACCGGCACCACTCCGCGATCTCGCAGTGCAGCGCCAGGCCGATCCGGATGGTGCCCTCGATCGCGGCCTCGTTGGCGACCGGCAGGCTGCCCGGCAGGCCGAGGCAGACCGGGCAGACCTGGGTGTTGGGCTCGGCGCCGAACGTGGTCACGCAGCCACAGAACATCTTGGTCCGGGTGCCCAGCTCGACATGCGTCTCCATGCCGATGACCGGCTCCCACTCGGTGACGGTCACGGTCACAGCTCCGGCACCTCCGTCAGCCCGCCGCCGTACGCCGCCTCGTACGCCGCGCCGACCCGGTAGAGCCGGTCGTCGGCGAGCGCGGGCGCCATGATCTGCAGACCCACCGGCAGGCCGTCGGACAGGCCGCAGGGGATGCTCATCGCCGCGTTGCCGGCCAGGTTGGCCGGGATGGTGCAGAGGTCGGCGAGGTACATCGCCATCGGGTCGTCGGCCCGCTCGCCGATCCGGAACGCGACCGTCGGCGTGGTCACCGAGACCAGGACGTCGACCCGCTCGAAGGCGGCGGCGAAGTCGCGGGTGATGAGGGTGCGCACCTTCTGCGCCTGTCCGTAGTAGGCGTCGTAGTAGCCGCTGGACAGCGCGTAGGTGCCGAG
>DASRRF010000340.1:0-2740 GCA_035695905.1 Micromonosporaceae bacterium
GGCGCGGCCGTCGCGACCTACGGCATCGTCGCGGTCGACTCGACCGTCGTCATGGCCGGGCTCGTCGTGACCGAGCTGGGCCTGGTCGTGTGCACGCCGACCCTGGTCGGGCTGATCGCCCGGCTCGGCCGGATCCTGCCGCTCGCCCCGCGGATCGCGCTGCGGGACGCCGCCCGCAACCGGGCCGCCGCCGCGCCGGCCATCTCCGCGGTCATGGCGGCGGTCGCAGGTGCCGTCGCGCTCGGCTTGCATCTCAGCAGTACGAATGCGCAACAGGATGCCCAGTACGCGCCGGACCTGCCGGCCGGATACGTCGCCGTGGTCGTCCGGGAGCCGGCCGGGGCCGAGACGCTGCGCGGGATCCTGCGTACCAGGATGCCGGTCGACCAGATCGCGGACGTTACCGTGCTGGGATGCGGGACCGGCAAGGACCCGGGCACCTGTTACCTCCGTCCGACGATCCCGCCGGCCAACCAGTGCCCGTACCTCAGCCGGACAGCATCGCTGTCCCGCGCCGACCAGCGAGCGGCCAATGCCGACCCCCGGTGCGACCTGACCGCCTCGCGCGCGCCCGGCTTCCGCGAGTTCGGCACGGTGGTGGACGATGGCGGCGCGCTCGCGCTGCTGACCGGCGCGACCGGGGACGACCTCGCGGCCGGCATCGCTACCCTGCGGGCCGGCGGCGTGGTGGTACTGGACAACCTGCTCGTGCAGGCCGGGACGGTGCGGCTCAGCCTGGTCTCCATCACCGATCCCCCATCGGACACCCGATCCGAGGACCTGGCGGTGCCCGGGTACGCGGTGAACGGGGCGGTGGCCGGCTACTCGGTGATCGTGTCGCCGGCGGTCGCCGCGCGGACCGGACTGGGCACCCACTGGGGCGGGCTGGTGGCCAGTACCACGCGGATGCCGACCCAGGCCGAGCAGGACGCGCTGTCCGCCGCGCTGGAGCGCGAACACGCCTGGAGTGCCGTGGAAACCGGCCCGTCACCGCACCAGTCGCCAATTCTGCTGATCCTGGCCCTGGCCGCCGGTGTCATCACGCTCGGCGCGGCGGGCATCGCAACCGGCCTGGCCGCCGCCGACAGCCGCGCCGACCTGTCGACCCTCGCCGCGGTCGGCGCCTCCCCGGGGGTTCGGCGCATCCTCTCGCTCAGCCAGGCCGGCGTCATCGCCGGACTCGGCGCGCTGCTCGGCGCTGTGGCCGGACTGGGCGCCAGCTCGGCCGTGCTCTTCGCGCTGAACCGGGTGTACGAGAGCGTGTGGCCGGCGCCATTCCCGTACCCGATAACGGTTCCCTGGGTGAGCTTGAGCATCGTCGTGCTGGTCGTACCCGCGGTAGCCATGCTCGGCGCGGGCCTGCTCACCCGATCCCGACTGCCCATCGAACGGCGAGCCGGGTGACACTGACCGGGTGTTCCTCACCTCGCTGGCTCAACGGCTCGGCCACCGGCCGTGGTTCGCCCGAGTCTTCCGCGGGCTCGTGCCGCTGGACAGGGCGGTCGGCCGGCTGACCCGCGGCCGGTTCGTCGCGCTCGGTCTGGTGCCGTCGCTGCTGTTGACCACGACCGGGCGGCGGACCGGGCGATCGCGGACCTGCCCGCTGCTCTACGTCCGCGACGGCGACGCGTACGTGGTGATCGGCTCGAACTGGGGCCGACCCGGGCAGCCGGCCTGGTCGGGCAACCTGCTGACTGATCCGGTGGCGACGGTGACCGTGGGTGGGACGGCGATCCCGGTCCGGGCGACCCTGGTCCGGGGCGCCGACCGGGACCGGCTGCGTACCCGGCTGCTGGCCGAATGGCCGGCCTACGCCACGTACGAGCAGCGCGCCGCGGGCCGGCGGCTCAGGATCTTCCGGCTGGACCCCCGGGTCGGATAGCCGACTGGAGTCCCACGAACGTGCCAGAGCCCGGCGCAACCCGAGCGCGGCCGGTGACCCGCTCGCATCCTGGTGTGCAGGCACTCCGGGAGGGGGAGGACATGAAGATCCACAGGTGGGCCGGCCCGACACGCCGCTAACCGCCCCGAAGATCGCCGTTTCCCCCAGAAACGGCGATCTTCTTGCGCGCGGTCAGCTACTTTACGGCTAATGACCTATTTAGGGGGAACGCCATGGCCGGCACCGTAGCCCGGATCACCGAGATCAGCGCCAGCTCCACGGAGAGCTTCGAAGACGCCATCAAGGTCGGGGTCGACCGCGCGAACCAGACCCTCCGGCACGTGAGCAGTGCCTGGGTTAAAGAGCAGAAGATCACGTTCAAGGACGGTCAGGTCACCGGGTACCAGGTGAATCTGCTCGTCACCTTCGTGCTGGACGACTGACGGAGGCCGGCCCGCGCCTCACGCCCGCCGCAGGCGTTGGCCTATGCACGTGAAATTCGCGATCATCTTCGAGTAGGTGGGCCACCGTCCACAGAGGGCGATCGCGCTTCGCGCTGTCCGGTGCGCGGAACAGCTACCGCTGGACGGATGGGTCGTGAGCCCCGGTCGCATCGAGTCAGTCATGAACCCGGATCGGGCCGATGGGTACCGCTCGCAGCAGCCGGCGGATCGCTCGCCGCAGCGGATCCTCCGGTGGAAAGTATCGGCCGCCGCCACCATAAGGCCATCTGACGAGGTACCAGCCGGGCCACAGCCGGATCATCTTGGCGCTGGAGGCGTCGGGCACGTACTCGACGACCTGCCGCGACGCCCACGCCCTGGCCGCCTCCTCCTGCTGCCTACCTATGGCGTCGGT
>DASRRF010000341.1:0-3439 GCA_035695905.1 Micromonosporaceae bacterium
GGGCGATCGCGTCCGGCGATCGCCCGGCAAAGTCCACTCCGGACAGTCGTACCGACCCGGAGTACGGCCGTACCAGGCCGATCACCGAACTGACCAATGTGGACTTACCAACCCCGTTGCGGCCGAGTACGGCCACCACCTCGCCGGCCTCGACCGCGAGATCCACCCCGTGCAGTACGGCGGATCCGGCGTACCCGGCGGTCAGCTCGCGCACCTCGAGAAGCGTCACGGCGCCGGCTCGCTCGCTCACGGCGCGACACCCAGGTACGCCGACTGCACCGAAGGGTCGGCGCGCACCCGTTCCGGCGTACCGGTGGCCAGATGGCGTCCCAGATGAAGCACGGTCACCGTGTCGGCCAGGCCGAAGACCACATCCAGGTCGTGTTCGATAAGCAGCACGGTGACCTCGGCGGGCAGCTCGCGCAGCAGCGTGGTGAGCCGGGCGGTCTCGGCCGGCGACATGCCCGCGGCCGGCTCGTCCAGCAGCAGCAGGCGGGGCCTGGTACCCAAGGCCATGGCCAGTTCCAGCTGCCGGCGCTCACCGTGCGACAGCGCACCCGCCGGTACGCCGGATCGCCCGTCCAGCCCGACGGTGTCCAGCAACGCGGCGCAGCGGTCCAGCAGCGCACGCCGGCGCTTCGGCGCGGGCAGCAGCCGACCGCCGAGCCCGGCCTCGCGCTGCACGCCGATCAGCACGTTCTCCGCCGCGGTGCAGTGCAACAGAACCGACGAGTGCTGGAAGGTACGGGACAGGCCGAGCCGGGCGCGCCGCCATTCAGGCAGCGCGGTGACATCCCGGCCGGCGAAGAGCACCCGACCCGAGGTTGGCCGCAGCGCGCCGCCCACCACGTTGAACAGGGTGGACTTGCCGGCGCCGTTCGGGCCGATCAGCGCATGCCGGGAGCCTTCGGCCACCGCGAAAGTCACCCCGTCCACCGCGCGGAGCGTGCCGAACGCGCGGCTCACATCGTCCAGCTCCAGAACGGCCGTCACGACGGCGCCCGGCGGGAAAGGCGGGACAAGCCGGCCAAGCCGCGCGGCAGCAGGTAGACCGCGGCCACGAAGACCAGGCCGAGCAGCAATGACCCGCGCCCGGACAGCTCGCCGGTCAGCTTCCCGCCGAGGTAGTCACGGGCGATGACGACCAGCGCGGTACCGGCCACCGCCCCCCACATCGAGCCGAGGCCACCGAGCACCACCGCGATCAGCGCCATCGCGGAGACCTGGAACCCGAGATCGGACGGGGATACGAAGCGCTGCAGGCTGACCCAGAGCGCACCCGCGGCCCCGGCCAGGCCGCCCGCCACGGCGTACGCGACGAGCAGGTAGCGGGTCACCGGGTACCCGTCCGCACGCAGTCGCGCTTCGTTGTCCCGTACCCCCTTGAGGGCCAGCCCGAAGGGTGACCGGACCACGGCCGCGACCACCGCGAACAGGGCCAGGAACGCGGCCAGGATCCAGAGGTAGACGTGCCCGTCCCGGGTCACCGCGGGCAGCCCCCAGAACGGGGTGACGGCCGGGGTGGCCCGCCCGTCGCTGCCGCCGGTCACCGTGTCCCATTGCAACGCCGCGCTGTAGGTCAGCTCGCCGATCGCGAGGGTGAGCATCAGGAACACCACGCCGCGGGCGCGAACGGCGACCACGCCGGTGACCGCGGCCACCGCCGCGGCCACCACCATCGCGATGGCCAGGTGCAGTACGCCGATCTGGGTCCAGGCCCGGGCCACGAGCGCCGCGGCGTATGCGCCGACGCCGAAGTACGCGGCCTGGCCGAGCGTCGGCAGCCCGGTGACACCGGTGAGCAGGTTCACGCTCATCGCGAGCAGGCCGAGCACGAGGATCCTCGACGCGAGCGAGATGGCGTACGAGTCGAGCAGCCATGGCGCGGCGACCAGACCGGCTGTCGCGGCCGGCGCAAGAAGTCGCCTCATACCGCGACCAGCCCGCGTGGGCGTACCGCCAGCACCACGAACATCGCGCCGAAGAGCAGGAAGGCCGCGTACGACGGGGCGATCGCCCGGCCGAGCGTGTCGACCTCGCCGACCAGGAGTGCACCGAGCAGCGCGCCGCGCACCGAGCCGAGCCCGCCGATGACGATGACGACCAGGGACAGCACGAGTACGTGGCCGTCGATGCCGGGGCTCGGCCCGAGGATGGGCGCACCGAGTACGCCGCCGACAACCGCGAGCACGGATCCGGCCGCGAACACCCCGAACAGCACCCGGCGGGTGTCCACCCCGAGTACCCGCACCATGTCCCGATCGGCCACGGTTGCGCGTACCAGTGCGCCCAAGGCACTTCGCTCGAAGGCCAGGTACACGGCGAGCGCGAGCATCCCGGCAATGCCGATGAAGACCAACCGATAGCTCGGGTACGTATGGCCGGCGACCTGCACCGAGCCGCGCAGCGCTGCCGGCGGATCGGTGGCCAGCGTCTCGCCGCCGGAGGAGACGAGGAATATCTCCGCGCCGATGATGGACAGCCCGAGCGTGAGCAGCGCCTGGTCCAGGTGCCCGCGGTGGGCCAGCGGCTGGGTCAGCGCGGCCAGCAGCGCGCCACCGGCGAGGCCGACCGCGATGCCCGCGCCGAGGCCGATGAGCAGGCCGGTCCAGCCACCGTCGGAGAGCAGGTAGGCCACGTACGCCCCGGCCAGGTAGAGCGTGCCGTGCGCCAGGTTGAGCACGTCCATCATGCCGAACACCAGCGACAGCCCGACCGCGAGCGTGAAGTAGAGCAGCCCGAACGCCACACCGTCCACCATGGACACTGCGTGCGCGTCGAACCAGCCGATCATCGGGCTCCTCGCCAGGGCCCGGGGCGGTCCGCCCCCGCCCGGGCAGCTCAGCCGAGCGTGGTCAGCTCGGAGACGAGCACGTTGGACAGCACGGTGCCGTCCATCTTCACCTCACGCAGGTACCACTTCTGCTGCGGCGTGCGGTTCTGGTTGAACTGCCAGGTGCCCCGCGGGCTGTCGATCTGGCCGACCCGGGCGATCGCGGAGTTCAGCGACTGTGCGGTCAGGTCGCTGCCGGCCAGCGTGATCGCCTTGTCCAGTACGGCGGCCGCGTCGTACGAGGCCATCGCGTACGTGGTCGGGGTCTGCTGGTTGAACGCCTTCTGGTACTCGGCGGCGAACGTCCGGTTCGCCGAGTTGTCCAGGTCGGCCGCGTAGTTCATCGAGGTGAGGATGCCGGTCGCGGCGTCCGCCTGTGCCTTGAGTACGGTGCCCTCGGTGAGGAAGCCCGGCGCGTACAGCGGCAGGGTCACCCCGAACTGCTTGTACTGCTTGACGAAGTCCACCGCCGACGAGCCGGCGTAGAAGCAGAACACGGCCTTCGCGGTGGACGCCTTGATCTGGGTCAGGTACGGCTCGAAGTTTTTCGTCGGGTTCGGGGTGAACGGCGTGTAGACCGGTTCGCCGGCGAGCTGCCCGGCCGGC
>DASRRF010000342.1:0-1823 GCA_035695905.1 Micromonosporaceae bacterium
CTGCTCAAAATTGATCGAGCCGTCCCGCCAGTTGGTCATGACGACGTCCCGGCGTTCCCAGGTCACCTCGTCGTAGGGGTGCTGGCCGGGCGTGGTCCAGACCCGCTCGATCTGCAGCCCGCCGCCGCTCGTGGCCCGGCCGCGCACCTTGCCGCCGCGCGAACGGTCGGCCGACGTGGCACCAGTTGCCCCGGTCATCCCTTCCCCCGCCATGCTCACTGCCCCCCTCATATCCGTACGGCAACCGCCGTGGTCTTCTCTGGTTGAGCCCGGTGCCGACTCACCGGGTGTTGGCCGGCTCCCCCGCCTTGCTGGCCGGCTTGGCCATGGCTTCCGCCCGGGTGGCGGCGGCCGATTTCAGCGCCGCGATCTCCCGCTCGAAGTCGTCCAGCGTGTCGAACGACCGGTACACGCTGGCAAACCGCAGGTACGCAACCTCGTCCAGCTCGCGCAGTGGGCCGAGAATCGCCAGGCCGACGTCGTGGCTGGGCACCTCGGCGGCGCCGCGGGCCCGGACCGCCTCCTCGACCCGCTGGGCGAGCAGCGCGATCGCGTCGTCGTCCACCGGGCGTCCCTGGCAGGCCTTGCGTACTCCGGTCATGATCTTGGTACGGCTGAACGGCTCGGTCACGCCGCTGCGCTTGACCACGGCGAGGACCGCCTCTTCCACCGTGGTGAACCGCCGGCCGCACTCGGGGCAGGCCCGGCGCCGGCGGATCAGCTGGCCATCATCGGCCTCGCGGGAGTCGACCACTCTCGAGTCGGCGTGGCGACAGTACGGACAGCGCATCGCACACCCCTCCCGGTGTCCAGACCGCGGCCGTGCATCGCAGGGCACGACGCGATAGGGCGAAGCCGCCGCTGGGAGCGTAACCCCAACCTGTGGACGACTTACACCCCTGTAACTACTAGATGTTGGGGTTGACGTTATTCCTTTGCCGCCGCGGGCGCAAGTCAATCAGCACCGTGTCGGCGATCTCATTCTCTTCCAGAGGTCACCGGCGCGGCAGCACGAGCCGCTGGCCGGCGTAGACCGTGTAGTCGGGCAGGCCGTTGAGCCGGCGGATCTCCTCGATGGTGGCGAACGGGTCGCCGCCCGGCGCGTAGCGCTCCATCACGGACCACAGCGTGTCGCCCGGCCGGACCACCGCCACCGCTGCCGGCCTGGCCGGATCCGCGGCCTGGCTGGCCGGCGCGGCCAGCGCCACGGCCAGTGCGGCCAGCGCGAGGAAGAACCCCAGCACCACCAGTCGCCCGCGCCGGGTGAGCCGCACCCGGCCGCGCCGGGCAACGCCACCCCGAACCCGCCCGCTCATCGTCGCCCCCTCTGTCCCGCCGGAGAAGATCGAACAGCAGTTCGATCGTACGGACGTACGATGGTCTACCAGAACCCCAGCAGGTTGTCGAGACAACGCGGCGCGACACGTCGTACAGATGTTTGAAACTGTCAGACCGCAGCGATACGGTCATCCCGCCGCCACCGGGCTCGCCACTACTGGTCACCACATACCGGCTGGCATCACCGCAAAACAAGGGAGGACGGACGTGTCGAGCGACGACCGGATCAGCCGTGCACGTGGGTTCGACGAAACGGGAGCGCGACGCGCCGCCGTGCCAGCTCGGCGCCGCGGCAGCCGCACCAGCGGCGAGCCTCAGATGCGGGCGGTGACCGCGGTGGTCACCGGCCTGCAGGACATGCTCGCCACCGACCTGACCACGCGGCAGCGCGACATCCTGGATTTCATCCGTGAGTGGGTCGAGTCCCACGGCTACCCGCCGAGCGTCCGGGAGATCGGCGAGGCGGTCGGCCTGGTCTCCCCGTC
>DASRRF010000343.1:0-3660 GCA_035695905.1 Micromonosporaceae bacterium
TCGCGCGGTCCGGCCGTACCGCCGGAGCCTGATCGTTTCGATCCGCCCCCGGTCGACGAGAGCCGGTGGCGGCCGTGGCGCAGCCGGGCTCGCCCGGAGGCTCGCCCGGACGCCGGCCCGCGGGATGCCGCCCCGCGTGAGCGCACGCCGCGCCGGACCGGTCCGCCGCCGGCGCCACCGCTGGGCTCACCGCCCGGCTCACCGGCGGTACCCCCGGGCTCCCCGGTGTCCCGCCGGGCCGCCAGCCCGCCCCTGTCGGCCCCACCGCCGCCCGGACCGATAGCGAGCCCGCCACCGGTTGGTACGCCACCGCGCGGCCCGATGGGACCGCCCGCGGGTGGCCTGCCGCCCGGTGGCCGACCTCCCGGTGGCCGGCGGCAACCGCCCGGGCTGCGGCCCGCGGGTCCGGATCGCGCCGGACCGCCACCCGGCCGGGCGATGCCGCCGCCGGGCGCGCCACCCCGGGTACCGCCAGGACCACCCCCCGGCCCGCCGCCCGGATCACCACGGGGAGCGCCGCCGCCGCAGACCCCGCCGGGATCGCCCGGTGCGCCCTGGCGCGACCTGGCCAGTACCGGGGAGCAGGCGAGGATCGCGCAGGCCGCGCCGGTGCGGCCGCCAGTTATGCAAGACCGGCCGCACACATCGGTCGTCGGGTCGGCGGTCGGCCGGTTGCGCGCTGGCGCGCGCTCCGAGCTGCGCCGCCAGCTGCGCGAGGTGCAGCGGCTGCGCCGGGCGACGCTGGTGGTGGTCGTACTGCTGGTGCTGCTGGCGTACCCGTCATATCTGGTCTTGCAGGCCGCGACCCGCGACCCGGCGATCAACTCGCTGAACACGCTGGCGTTGCCCGGCTGGGCCGCGCGGGACGCGCACGACATGGAGTTCGGCAGCCGCTGGTGCATCCGGGAGTGCCGGTCGCGGGAGCGGACCCTGCGTTCGGAGCGCGGGCCGGACGAGACCGCGAAGGTCTACCAGCAGGTGCTGGCGGACGCCGGCTGGGACCGCTGGCAGGTACAGGCCTGCCCGGAGAACCCGGTGCCGGGGTCGTACACCTGCTGGAAGCGCGACGAGTACACGCTGGATCTGTGGGTACGCGACCCGCCGTGCGCGTTCGACCCGGTACGCAACCGGCCGACCGTCGCGCCGGCCGGTGGGGCCTCGACCGGCCCGGCGTCGGCGGCACCGGCCAGCGCGCCGGCGCAGGACTGCTCCGGATCGGTCATCACGATCAAGGTGCGCAACGGGATCTCCGACGACCGTGGCCGGGGACCGGCACCCACCCCGGAGAATCCCGGCGATCTGGACGGGTTGCTGCCCACCCCGGCACCACCGAGCGGGGCCGGTGGATGATGCCGGGAGGCGGCGCGCGCGGACCGGCGTAATGTCCGGTCCCGTCACGGACGGTAGGGTCTGCACGGAAACACCTCGCGAAGGGGGTCAGACGTGTCCGGTGGACAGATCGCGGCGTTGATCGCGGCCGGGGCGTTCCTCATGTTGGTACTCGTCCTCGCCGTGCCGATCCTTCGGCTGCGGCATACCGTGGACGCGGCCACCCGGGCGATCAACGACCTGAATGACCGTACGGCGCCGCTGCTGGGCAACCTCAACGGCACGATCGAGAACGTGAATGGCGCCCTGGGCCAGGTGCACACCTCGCTCGACGGGGTCAACCTGCAGCTGGCCCGGCTGGACACGATCACCGGCCACGCCCAGCAGGTCACCGCGAACGTGGCGAACCTGGCCACCGTCGTGAGCGCGGCCGCGGCCAACCCCCTGGTCAAGGTGGCGGCCTTCAGCTACGGGATACGCAAGGCGACCGCGGCCCGGCGCCACGCGGACGACGAGCGGGAGGTCCGCGCCACCCTCAAGGAGCAGCGCAAAGCGACCCGGCGGGGGAGCAAGGCATGAAGCGGTTGTTCTGGCTCGGTCTCGGCGCCGCGGTCGGCGTGCTCGTGGTGCGCGCGGTGACCAAGCGGGCCCAGTCGTTAACCCCGCGCGGGATCGCGTCCGGCGTGCAGGAGTCCGCCGGTAACCTGCTCGACTCGGTACGCGGGTTCGTCGACGATGTGCGGGAGGGCATGGCCGAACGCGAGGCGCAGATCCACGCCGCGTTCGTCGACGGGGTCGCCCTCGACGATGACGAGTACCTGTTCGACGAGGAAGGCAAGCACACCTGATGCGTACGGCGGAGATCAAGCGGCGGTTCCTGGCGCACTTCGAGGCGAACGGGCACACCGTGGTGCCCAGCGCCCCGCTGCCGGCGATCGAGGACCCGAACCTGCTGTTCATCAACGCCGGCATGGTCCAGTTCGTGCCGTACTTCCTCGGCCAGCGCACCCCGCCGTACCCGCGGGCCACCAGCGTGCAGAAGTGCCTGCGTACCCCGGACATCGACGAGGTCGGCAAGACCAGCCGGCACGGCACGTTCTTCCAGATGAACGGGAACTTCTCGTTCGGCGACTACTTCAAGGAAGGCGCCATCTCGCTGGCCTGGGAGCTGTCCACGAAGCCGGTCGGCGCGGGCGGCTTCGGGCTGGACCCGGACAAGATCTGGGCGACCGTGTACCTGGACGACGACGAGGCCATCGACGTCTGGCACAAGCAGATCGGCCTGCCGCTGGAGCGCATCGTGCGCCGCGGCAAGAAGGACAACTACTGGTCGATGGGTATCCCCGGCCCGGCCGGCCCGTGCTCGGAGATCTACATCGACCGCGGGCCGGAGTACGGCAAGGAGGGCGGTCCCGAGGTCGACGAGGACCGGTACCTGGAGTTCTGGAACCTGGTCTTCATGCAGTACGAGATCACCGACGTGGTGGACAAGGAGACCTTCACGATCGTCGGGGAGCTGCCGGCCAAGAACATCGACACCGGGATGGGCCTGGAGCGGGTGGCCGCGCTGCTGCAGGGGGTGGACAACCTCTACGAGATCGACGAGGTACGGCCGATCCTGACCCGCGCGGCGGAGCTGGCCGGCAAGGAGTACGGAGCGCATTCCGGGCACGCGGCGAGCCAGTCGCACCCTGATGACGTACGCCTGCGGGTGATCGCCGACCACGTGCGTACCTCCCTGATGCTGATCGGGGACGGGATCACCCCCGGCAACGAGGGCCGCGGGTACGTGCTGCGCCGGATCATGCGCCGGGCGATCCGGGCGATGCGGCTGCTCGGCTGGAGTGGCCCGGTGCTGCCGGAGCTGCTGCCGATCGCGCGGGACTGCATTGCGCCGTCGTACCCCGAGCTGTCCGCGGACTTCGACCGGATCTCGCAGTACGCGTACGGCGAGGAGGAGGCGTTCCTGGCCACCCTGCGGGCCGGTACCACGATCCTGGACACCGCGATCCGGGAGACCAAGGCGGCCGCGGGCAGCACGCTGAGCGGCGACAAGGCGTTCCTGCTGCACGACACGTACGGCTTCCCGATCGACCTGACCCTGGAGATCGCGGCCGAGCAGGGGCTGGCGGTGGATGCCGAGGGCTTCCGCCGGCTCATGTCCGAGCAGCGGACCAGGGCGAAGGCGGACGCGCAGGCGCGCAAGACCGGCCACGTGGACCTGTCGGCGTACCGGGCGGTGCTCGACGCCGGCGGCCCGGTGGATTTCACCGGGTACGAGGAGACCGCGCGCGAGTCGCGGGTGCGCGCGGTGCTGTCCGGTGCCGGTGA
>DASRRF010000344.1:0-4478 GCA_035695905.1 Micromonosporaceae bacterium
CATCGTTCTCCGACCCCCTGACATTTTCCCGCCGACCCCCCAATCGAGGGATGGTCATGTACAGACCCGCCAGTCGCCGTTCTCCTTGACCAGCGGGAAGGTCTGGGTGAACTCGGCGCCGGTGTCCTGTGTCAACCGCGCCGTGACGGTGGCACCGGTACGGCCGTTGTAGTTGCCGATCGTCACGCCGACGAGGTCGTACTTGGTGATCTTCACCTGGGCGCGCTGGATGCGGGTGTACTCCGCCTCGCTGGTCGTCGCCCGCGTCCTGGCGCACAGTTGCCCGTACGCACCGGAGTAGTTGCCGGCCAGCACGTCATCGAGGTACGCCCGGGTGGCCGCGCGGGCGGGCCCGGCCGAGTTGTTGTAGGTGTTGTAGAGGTAGATGCCACCCGCGATCCCACACAGGCAGCACACGGCCAGCACACTGCCGACCACGATCAGAACGATCCGGGTGGTACTGCGCGACCGCGTGGGCTGCGCCGGCGCTGGCTCATAGACCATTCGCAGATGGTAGACCGTCTAATATGGACCGTGCAGGCTCAAGAGCGGCCCGGTGACAGATGCCAGGTGATGGTCGGGCGGGACCAGTCCTTGCCGACGGTAACTTCGGCGACAAAGGTACGCAGCAGCGCCGGTTCGTCCCCGAGCGCGGCATCCAGCGGCTTGCCCAGCTGCCGCCGCCGGTCGTAGACCAGGCCGAGCACCACGACGTCGAGGCAGTCGACGGGCAGGTGACGCGGGCAGGCGCAGACGTATCGACGCTCGTCGCGGACCGCGCGGACCACCGCCGCGGCGCCGCATATCTCGCACCGCAACAGACCCTCCAGCATGCCCCGTGCGGCATGTTCGTGCGGACCGCAGTTCATTGCGCCCGCGCCTTCCGGCCGTCGCCCGCGCCCCGCGGCCCGTACCGGCGGCCGCGAAAGCCCTTACCGGAAGGATCTCGCGTCAAGAGCCGGATGCAAGATGACTCGGCAATTCATTCACGTGCCGGCGCCGTACAGGGTGAGGGACGGCCACCCCTTGCCGGTCGACCGTCCCTCATGCGCCTCCGTGGGCTCCGGTCGGATACCCGCCCTGGCCTACATGGTCCGGCGCGGACGCGCTACCAAGCGATAGCCCGAACGCGGGAGGTGTACCGGTCCCTCCGGACAAATCTGCCGGGCGGGCGCTGTCCCGTGGTAGGTCGCGGGCCGGATCGCTCGGTCAGCGGCGCTGTGCGTCCAATGTGGTCTCGCCGACGTACTCGGCCAGCCAGGCGTGCAGCGGCTGCGCGGCATGCAGGAAGTCGACGACCCGGCTCTTCGCCGCCGCGGTACCCAGCCAGGCGGCCACCGGCCATTGCTTCCAGGCGATCAGACCCTTGCAGCGCAGCAGGTCGACCCGCGGGTGATCCTTCGGGTACCCCCGCGGCGCGGTCTTGAGCTGGTCGTGTCCCTCGACGTCGATGCGGTGCCGCTTGACCTCGGCGATGATGGCCTCCAGCGGTTTGCCGGTGTGGTCCTGCGCCACCGCATGCCGGTACCGCTCCAGCTGATCGGGCGCCATCATGTACATGCCGTTCCCGGCGGCCAGTCCGCGCGCCGAGAGCTGGACGTATCCACCGCCGTCGAGGCTGGCGCCGATTGCCGTCTTGTACGGTGACTTGTCGGCGCTGAACCGTACGTCGCGGTTCGGGCGAAAGATCTTGGCAGCGCCGAACTCGGCCTCCAGTTCGGCGAGCAGCTCCACCATCGGCGCGCGCACCACCTGCTCGTAGACGTCCTTGTGAGCTGTCCAGTACGCCTTGGAGTTGTCGGCGGTGAGACCGTCGTAGAACTCCAGGGCCTCGGCCGGCCATCCGCGAAACGCCATACCCCGACGGTATCCGAATCGCCGCCGGCGCGGGCGGCCGCCGGACAAAGGCCAAGTCAGGAGTGGCCGAGAACTCGGTGCGGCCGGTACGGTGCCTCCAAGCGAGCGACCTCATCGGGGTCCAGCCTCACCTCGACCGCCGCGACGGCGTCATCGAGGTGGCGCAGCTTGGTGGCTCCGACGATCGGGGCGCTCACCGCCGGCTTGCCCAGCAGCCAGGCGAGCGCGATCCGCGCCGGTGGAAGCCCGCGTTCGGCGGCGACCGCCCGGACCACGTCGACCACGTCGAAATCGGCGTCGTCATACATCGAGTCGGCCACCGGGTCGCTGGACGCGCGTACGGTCTGCGCCTGACCGCCGCGTACCCGGGATCCGGCCAGCAGCCCGCGGGCCAGTGGACTCCACGGCACCAGGCCCACGCCGTGCGCGGTGCACAGCGGGATCATCTCCCGTTCCTCCTCGCGGTACACCAGGTTGTAGTGGTTCTGCATGGAGACGAACCGGGTCCATCCGTTGGCCTGCGCGGTGAACTGAGCGGTGGCGAACTGCCAGGCGTACATGCTCGACGCGCCGATGTACCGGGCCTTGCCGGCACGTACCACGTCGTGCAGTGCCGACATGGTCTCTTCGATCGGAGTCTGCTCGTCCCAGCGGTGTATCTGGTAGAGGTCGACGTGGTCGGTGTCGAGCCGGCGCAGCGAGTTGTCGATGGCGGACATGATGTGTTTGCGGGACAGCCCACGGTCGTTGGGGCCCGGACCCGTCTCGTAGTACACCTTCGTGGCGAGCACGTAGTCGTCCCGGTTGCCGAACAGCTTGCCGAGCAACCGACCGGTGATTTCCTCGCTGCAGCCGTCGGAATACATGTCGGCCGTGTCGAAGAACTGCACGCCGGCCTCGACCGCGCGCCGGACTATCGGTTCCGCCTCATCCTCACCCAGCATCCAGGACCGCGACGCCGGATCGCCGTAGCTCATCATGCCCAGACAGATCCGGGACACGCGCAGGCCTGTCGAGCCGAGCCGGACGTACTCCATGGAGATTCCTCTCTGAACTGGTCGATGGGCGGTGGATGGCCACGGCGCCGATGATGAGCGCGATACCGAGCAGTTCGGTGAGCGCGGGGAGCTGCCGCAGAACCAGCACGCCGATGATGGTCGCGGTCGCCGGCAGCAGCGAAAGCAGCAACGCGAACGTGGCGCGCGGGAGCCGGGCCAGCGCCATCTGGTCACAGACGTACGGGATGACCGACGAGCAGATGCCCACCCCGATGCCGGCGGCCAGCAGTACCGGCCGGTGGAACGCAACCGCGGCATCGGTGAGGCCGACAGGCGCCACCGCCACCGCGGCGACGAGCATCGCGAGCCCCAACCGGTCGATGCCCGCGGACCCGCCGTCGCTGGCGATGCGCTTGCCCAAGACGACGTACCCGACGAAGAGCGCGCAGTTGGCGAACGCGAACACGAAGCCGAGCGGGTCGCCGGCCAGCCGTACCTGGGTCAGCAGCAGTACGCCGGCGACCGCCAGCCCGAGTGCGGCCACGTTGCGTACGCCGCGCAGCCCGAACGCGGCCAGCGCGATCGGGCCGACGAACTCGATGGCGCCGACGGTGGCCAGCGGCAGCCGGTCGATGGCGAGATAGAACAGCCCGTTCATTGCGGCGAGGACCAACCCGAGGGCGAGCATGAGCCGGCGCTGCGTACCGGTCATCGCGGCGACGATGCGCCACGGCCGCCGCCAGATCGCGAAGACCACGGCGGCGGCGACGATCCGCAACCAGGCCACGCCGAGCGGGGCCAGTTGGGCGAAGAGCAGCACCGCGAACGCCGGCCCGAGATAGTGGAACGTCGCGCTCACCACGAAGTAGGCGGGCGCAGGTATCCGATCTCTTCTCACGCGCCTAGTATCGAAGCTGTTTGACGTGAAGGGCAGGCGAGATCGAAGGGATGGACCGGACAGTGGCTGGAAAAGCGATAGCAAGATCTGGTCAGCGGTTTCAGAACTCAAGAGACCTTCTCGATCCGCCCAATATCCGCATCCTGCAGGCGTTGAGCGAGGACCCGCGGCTGAGCATGTCCGCACTGGGCCGCCGGGTCGGGATGTCCGCACCGGCGGTCACCGAGCGCGTGCAGCGGCTCGAGGAGGCCGGCGTGATCCGCGGCTACCGGGTCGATATCGATCCGGCCGCGGTGGGCCTCCCGGTCGCCGCATGGGTACGGGTACGCCCCGGTCCGGGCCAGCTGCCGAAGATCGCCGAGCTGGCCGCCGCCACTCCGCAGGTGACCGAGTGCCACCGGATCAGCGGCGAAGACTGCTTCCTGATGAAGGTGCATGTGTCCGCGGTGGACTCGCTGGAGGCGGTACTCGACTGTTTCCTGCTGTACGGCCAGACCACCAGCTCCTTCGTGGTCTCCTCGCCGGTGCTGCCGAGGACGGTGCCGCTGCCGCTGCCCTAGGCGGTGCCGCCGCCGAAGACGATGCCGCTGCCCGGTTAGCCGCTGAATATGCGGTAATGTCCGCCCATGGACACGATCATCTTCGGGCTGATCCTGCTCACCGCGCTCGCGGTGCTCCTCGGCCGGTCCCGGCGGGACGTGCTGGCTCTGTTCGCGGTGTCGACG
>DASRRF010000345.1:0-3170 GCA_035695905.1 Micromonosporaceae bacterium
CGGTGGCGTGTTCACCTCGGCCAACCTGGCCTCGTACACGTACGCGGCCAACAGCCCCATGGTGTACGGCGACCCCACCGGCGGATCCTGGGACTTCCTCGCCACAAGGGAGTTCTGGCAGGGAGCCGCGGTCGGTGCCGCCAAGGGTGTCGCCGCCGGCGTCGTGATCGGCGGCGGCATGGTCCTGCTGGCCGCCGCGGCACCGGCCGCTGCCACGGTCGTCGGGTTCGGCCTCGCCGGCGCGGGCATTGCGTTGGGTGCGGCCGAGGTCTACCGGATCGCCACCGCGGAGAGCGAGCCGGAGCGCAACCGGATGATCGGCGAGGCCGTCGGCGGGCTTGCCGGCGGAGGCGTGGGGTACTACGGGGGACGCCGGGTCGGCGAGGGCGCCGTCAATCTGATCGGTGGCATGATGTCCGGCCCCCGGCCGCACAGCCTTGGTGCGGCAGCGGCCGACGAGCCCCCGCTAACCGGTCCCGTCGCCGCGGCAGGCGCCTCGGCCGCGGAGTCGAACGCCGCCCGGCTCGCCCGCATCGCCAACGAGGTCAGCGACATGCTCGCGCCGGACACGCGGGCGATGCAACACCGGACCGTCGCTGTCGCTGAGACGGTGGGTGAGGCGAACGGGCCGTTCGCCGCCATCGCGGGCCACGACTACACGCCGGCCCAGCTTTCACTCCTCGCCCGGTACGGAGTCACGCCACTGCCCTTCCCCGGTCCCGGCATCCACGCCGAGGACCAACTGCTGGCCTATTTCGCCATGACGAGGACGGAGGGGCTCGGGCTATTCCCCAGGGCGATGGGGACGTCCCGCAACATCTGCACGGCAATCTGCCAACCGGCCATCGAGCGGGAAGGTGGCACGGTGCTCCCCGGTAGGCGCACCGCCATCTGGGAATAGAGGTACCTGACCACGGCGTGGTGGGTTGCGGTGCGACCCACCACGCCGGGCAACCCGCCACCGTAGACTGCGGCCGTGCTGAACGGGCTTGGCGAGGTCGACTGGTCCGGGCTGACCCACGCGTACGGACCTGCCACGGATATCCCCGACCTGATCCGTGCGCTCGCCGCCACCGACGTTGAGCCGGCCGATCATGCCTTGGACGAGATCATCAGCAGGCTCTTCCACCAGGGCACCGTGTACCCGGCCACCGTGCCCGCGGTGCCGTTTCTGGTCGAGCTGGCGGCGACCGGATCGCACCACCGGGCGGCCATCGCCGCTCTGGTCGGCATGCTCGCCGACCCGCACCACGCCGATGGCGTGCCGCTCCCCGCGGTGCGGGCCGCGCTCGTCGCACGGGCCGGCCAGCTCCTGCCGCTCCTGCACGACCCCGATGCCGACGTGCGCGCGATGGCCACCTACGCGGTGGCGCAATGCGGTGACGCCGCCCCCGCGGGCGTGTTGTGGCGGCGATGGGAGGTCGAGACCTCACCCGAGGTCCGCGCATCCCTGGCGTTGGCCCTCGGCCTGCGCGATCCCGACGGCTCCGCGGGCATGCTGCGGTCCACAGTGGTCAGTGCTCCGGCACGGGTACGGGTGGCAGCCGCGCTGGCCATCCTGCGTACCGCAGCGCAGTGGCCGGCCGGCGCCCCGGCCGGGCTCGCCGAGGCATTCGCGGCCGGCGAAGACGTCGACCATGTCTGGCAGCACCGGCACCCGGCCCTCGATGAACTCGTCGCCGGTGTCGACGACACGTTCGCTGCCGATCTGCTGGGACGGCTGCTGGCTGACCCGGTCCCGGACGTCCGGCGCGCCGCGCTCTGGGCACTGAGCGAGCGTTGCCGGGTCCGCCGCTGCGCGCCACGGCTCCTGGTACCAATGCTGGCTCCTGCGTTGGCCGACCCCGACGACGCTGTTGTCCGGGACGCCGTCGGGGCGCTGCGCCGGGCGGGCGCGGCGGCCGGCCTGTTCGCGGACGAACTGACCCGGGTGGCGCGAGACTTTCCGCGGGTCGCGGGCGGGACAGCGATAACCGCCGAGCTGCTGGCGGTCCAGACGCTCGTGCTCCTGGCCGACCCGCGGTGGCTGGACCCGGTGTGCGCGGCCTGGGCCGCCGGCCATCAGACCCGGCTGAGCCAAACGATCGCGTTCGACCCGGTGCTGCTGGACGCGGTACGGCGACGCCTGGCCGCCCACGCCGGCGACGCCGGGGTTGCCGGCGGCCTCATCCACCTGCTCCGGCGGTGGGGTCCGGCGGCCGCGGCGGCAGAACCCGAACTGCTGGCCGTGTTGCCCCTCGTACCGCGCGAGGCCTCGACGGCGCTCGCCGCGATCGGAGTGGCGGCCCCGGCCGCGGTACCCCACCTGCGCGACGCGGCGCTGGCCGGCGATGTGGCGGCCGGTGTCGCGCTATGGCACCAGGCCGGCGACGCGGCGCCGCTGGTGGCCGCGGTGGAACGGCAACTCGACACGGCCGGCGCCCTGCTTGCCTGGCGGCTGACCCAGGCCGCGCCCGCAAGCGCGGCGCTCGGGCCCGTCCTGGCAAGGCTGCGCGGGCACCTCACCGGCGAGGCCGCCGCGACCTATCCGCAACGGGAGGTACAGATCTGCGCGGCGCGGATCGTCTGGCGGGCCACCGGGCGAGCGGCGGACGTCCTGCCGACGGTCACCGCGGTGCTGGCCGCGGGCGACTCTCCGGCCCGCGCCGCCGCCGAATTGGCCGCCGAGATGGCCGAACCCGGGCTCGCGCCGGTGCTACGGGAACAGCTCGACCAACAACGGGTACGGGTGCCGGCGGCCCGGGCACTGTGGCGCCTCGGAGAGCCGGCGGCCGGTCTCGTGCCCGTACTGGTCACCGCGATCGAGAGCGGGTACGACTGGCACGACGCCATCCACCTGCTGGTCGAGATGAGTGCCGTGGACGCCGTGCCGGACCTGACCCGGCTCGCCGAGCGCGACAAACGCATCGAAGCCACGGACATCGCGGACGACGCCGTGTGGATCGATGAACAGATCCGGCGCGAGCTGCGCACCGCGGTAGCCACCCTGGCACGGGTCAGGCGCTGACTGGCCCGTACTTCGGCGCCGCAGACTCAGCCGTGCCGATCCGGTCCAGCCCGGGTGATGGTGACGCGCAGGAGAACCCTCCGGTCCCGCACCATAGCGGCGCGGTAGTCGGCCCAGTCCGGGTGTTCTCCGGAGATGCCCCGGTAGTAGTCGACCAGCGGCT
>DASRRF010000346.1:0-2273 GCA_035695905.1 Micromonosporaceae bacterium
AACAGGTCGTCCGCGGCGAGGTCGGGAAAGCGGGTGAACCGCGCGCGGGCCGGCGCGGACAGCGCGATCACGCCACGACCGAAGAGCCCGTCGCGGTACGCCGGCAGCCGGCTGTTGATCGCGAAGAACGCGCGGACCAGCAACGGCCGGCCGGCGAGGTCGAGCTGCCGGCGCGGCATCGCGGCCATCGGCGAAGCGACAGCCCCCGCGCCGTCCGGCCCCGCGCCGTCCAGCGCCGCCGCGATCGTGCGCAGCCCGTCCGCGGTCAGCACGATGTCCGCGTCGACGTAGACCCGCGGGAAGCCCGCCGCCGCATCGTCGCCCGCGTTCAGCGCGGCTGCCTTGTTGGCCACCGCGATCTCGATGACCCGTACCCCGGGCCGGGCCGCGGCGACCGTCGCGGTGTCGTCGGTGCAGCCGTTGGCGACCACGGTGATGTCGAACTCCCCGGAGACCGCGCCGGCCAGCAGCGCGTCCAGGCAGCGCCCGATGACCGCCGCCTCGTTGTGCGCGGCAATGACAACGCTGGTCATCGGCGCTCCGCCGGCTCGGTGTCGGGCGCGGTCCGCGGGGCGGGTACCGACGGGGCCACGGTACGCCGGCGGCGCAGCAGCCGGTTCCACAACGTCGCGTACACGCGGGCCTGGTGTTCCCAGGAGAGTATGTCGGCGAACCGGGTCAGCCCGGTGGTGCGCATCCGCTGGCGCCGTACCGGGTCGTCCAGGAGCGCGTCGAGCGCCAGGGCGAACTCGGCCGGCGCGCCGGTCGGCACGTAGACCGCCGCGTCGCCGGCACTGCGCCGGGTCTCCACCAGATCCGCGGCCACCACCGGTACACCGCGGCCGAGGTACTCCACCGTCTTCGCCATCGTGGACAGGTGGTTCATCCGGGTGGGTAGGTCCGGTTGGATGGCCACGGTCGCTGTCCGCAGCAACGCGTCCACCTGCCCGCCTTCGAGCCAGCCGGCGAACTCGACCACGTCGGCGAGGCCACGATCGGCGACGAGCTTGCGCAGCGCGGGCATGCTCTCGCCGTCACCGGCGATCACCATCCGCCAATCGGAGCCGCCGCGCCGCCGGCGTAGTTCCTCCGCGGCGAGTACGGCGCCCTCGACGTTGTCCTGCGGTCCGATCACGCCAAGGTAGACGATCAGGTGTGGCGTCCCGGTGCCGGAGGGCGGCGGCGGGCCGGGTGCGATCTCGGTGGCCGACGGGCCGTTGCGTACCACGACCAACTTGTCCGGTCGTACGCCCCGGCGCACCGCGTTCTCCTCGAACGACCGGTTCGTGGCGATCACCGCGGTGGCGGTACGCAGGGTGAGCCATTCGAACGCGGTCAGCGTCCGGACGACCCAGCGGTTCGGTGTACCCGTGGATCGGGTTTGGTAGATCTCCGGGCAGAGGTCGTGGTGGTCGAAGACCCACGGCCGGCCCATAGCCCGCACCAGCAGGGCGAGTGGCCAGTACGCGTCCGGCGGGTTGCACACCTGCACCGCGTGCGCCCGGCCGCGGAGGATCTCGCCGCACAGCCGTACCGCGATGCACGCGAACGACCAGGCGAACTCGAGCGCGAACGAGGCTACGCCGCTGCCGTAAACAATGATCGGGTACGGCTTGAGCCGGGTGCCGCGACTACCCGGTAGTACTCGAAGACCCTTTTCGCCCCGCGGAGCGATGACCGTTACGTCGTACCCGTTTTGCTCGAGGGTGAGGCATTCCCGGATGACCCGGCGGTCCCGCTCGGCCGGGAGGTTGGCGACGAGAATGGCGATGTGCGGCCGTTTTCTGGCTCCCATGCGTGGTGCGGCGATCACGCCCTGAAGGCTGCTGGACCCTGGCGGCGCTAACAACCGGCCGTCAGGCCCGTTCCGCTGTCGGCATCCTGACAACCACGGACGAATCGGCAGGTCAAGGCCGGATTATGGGGAGCAGCGGAGGCTTAAGGCGTCGGCCGGATCAACGTCTTGCTAGTGCCGGACTCACGAGGGGACACTAAGCGCACGACACCCACGCGCGGGTGACCGGTCGCAGCCGGCGGACCGCCGCTTTGCACCAGAACAGCACCATTCGCGAGAGGACACTGTGGATCTCTGGGATCTGACCAAGTTGCTGTTTCGGCGGTGGTACTTCGCCCTGCCGATGATGCTCACCGCCGTCGCCCTGATGGTGCTGACCATGCAGGGAGTGAGCCCGGACTACAAGTCCAAGGGTCACTTGCAGATGATCCCGCCACCCAGCCTCGGCAAGCCGGTGAGCACCACCGGCCCGTCCCGG
>DASRRF010000347.1:0-7221 GCA_035695905.1 Micromonosporaceae bacterium
GGAACACGTCGAACACCGGCGACATGCCCATGCCCCACCGTGCCGCGTGCTCCAGCCGGGCCACCGGGATCCCCTTGACCCGGGTCACGCCGCTGTTGTCCACCCAGGTGACCGCGACACCGGCGACACCCTGTGTGGTCAGTTCGGCGGCCGCCCGGCGGGCGCGCTCGGCCTGATCCGCGCGATCGAGCAGCTCCATGCGTGGTCCATCCCCTCACGTATGTCACGGTTGGTCGTGCGAGATTTCATTCTGCCGGAGTACGGCGAGAGCCTGCGCCTCATCGACCATCACTGCCACGGTGTCGTTCGCCGCGACCTGGACAGGCCGGCCTTCGAAGCGTTTCTGACCGAGGCCGACCCACCGCTGCACCCCACCGGCGTGTCCTTGTTCGACTCGCAGATCGGGTTCGCGGTACGCCGCTGGTGCCCGCCGGTTCTCGACCTGCCAGCGCACACTACGCCGGAGGCGTACCTCGCTCGCCGCGCCGAACTTGGGGTGGACGAGGTGAACCGCCGGTTCCTGACCGCCGCGCGGCTCGACGCGGTATGCGTGGACACCGGGTTCGCCCCGGAACCGATCCTGTCCCCGGCCGAACTCGGCGCGGCGGCGGGCGCAACGCCGTACCAGGTCATCCGGCTGGAGCAGCTCGCCGAGTCCGTCATCCAGGCCGGGTGCACCGCGGATGGCTTCGCTGACGCCGTACCCGATGAGCTTGAACGTGCGAAGACGGCGATCGCGGTCAAGTCCATTGCCGCGTACCGAACCGGGCTTGATTTTCCGGGCGAGAGGCCGACGCACCGCGAGGTGACCGCGGCGGCCGCGCGGATCCTGCGCGATGGTGCCGCGAAACGCATCGCCGACCCCGTGCTGCACCGTTTTCTCATCTGGGCCAGCGTCGATGCCGGCAAACCAATCCAGATCCATATCGGGTACGGCGACCGCGACATCGATCTGCACCGGTCCAATCCGCTGTTACTCACGCCATTGCTGCGCGCGATCGAGCCCACCGGTGTGCCGGTGATGCTTTTGCACAACTACCCGTTCCACCGGGAAGCCGGTTACCTGGCGCAGATATTCTCCAATGTCTTCATCGACGTGGGTCTGGCCACACACAACGTCGGCCAGCGCGCGTCCGCGTTGCTGGCCGAGGCGTTGGAGCTCGCCCCGTTCGGCAAGGTGCTTTTCTCCTCCGACGCGTACGGCCTGCCCGAGCTGTTCCACCTGGGTGCGCTGCTGTTTCGCCGTGCGCTGGTGGATTTCCTGCGCGCCGGTGTATCCGAGGACGCGTGGACCGAGGACGACGCATTACGGATCGCGGAGATGGCCGGTTCAGGAACCGCCCGCCGGGTCTACCGCATCCCCTGATCCGGTAGCCGGGCTACCCGCCGTACTCGTCATGCAGGCGCTGTTCTCGACATCGCTTTCGGGCGCGTGCTACCTTTCACATGCAAACGAACTCTGACACGTGAAGGATGACCATGACAGCGGCCAGGCCGACCGGCGACGACCTGGTTGAGATGCTGGCGGCGCTGGCCAACCCGATCCGCCTACGCATCATCGCGAGGTTGGCACGCGGCCGCGACTACGTGAGCCACCTGGCCCGGGAGATCGGTGTGAGCCGGCCTCTCCTGCACATGCACCTGCAACGGCTGGAGGCCGCCGGCCTGATCATCGGCAGCCTGGAGCTGTCCGAGGACGGCAAAGCCATGAAGTACTACGACGTCACGGACTTCAACCTGCACCTGACCGCATCGGCGCTGGCCGAGGCGGCGCAGACCCTCACCAGGTCGGACTCGCCGAAGGGTCCGGTACCCAAGGAGCACCCCTGATGAACCCCCTCAGCATCGGCGCGGTTACATCCTGGCCCGAGGCGATCTTCTACCTCGGCGTCCTATTCCTTGCCGTCTTCCTGAGCCTGTTCGTACTCCAGACCTTCGTAGAGGCCCGCAAGCTGAAGGTCGGCGCCGCCCGCGCCGACGACCTGCGCCAGCTCGTCGGCCGGTTCGAGCGGCTGGCCGAGACCACCCTGGACGCCCAGCAGCGAGTCGCCGCGGACCTGGCCGAGCTGCGGTCCCGGACCGCGTCGATCGAGCAGATCCTACGGACGGTCGAGTGATGGCGAACATCATGAAGGCCATCCGCTACCACGCGTACGGCTCACCCGACGTCCTCCAGCTCGAGGACATCGACGTACCGGTCGTCGGCGATGACGCCGTGCTGGTCCGGGTGAAGGCGGCTTCGGTCAACCCGGTGGACTTCCACCTCATGAGGGGTACGCCGTACTTCGTCCGCCTCCAGACCGGGCGGTCCCGACCCAAGATCACCTCGCTGGGCATGGACATGGCCGGAGTCGTCGAAGCCGTGGGCAAAGACGTCACCGGGTTCGAGCCCGGGGATGAGGTGTTCGGCCACTGCCGCGGGACGCTCGCCGAGTACGTCAGCGTCCGCGCCCACCGGGCCGTGCTGCGCAAGCCGGCCAACGTGACGTTCGAGCAGGCGGCATCGGTACCCGTGGCGGCATACACCGCCCTGCAGGCGCTTCGCGACAAGGGGCGGATCCAGCCGGGGCACAGGGTTCTGGTCAACGGCGCGGCGGGCGGTGTGGGCACGTTTACCGTGCAGATCGCCAAGGCGTACGGCGCCGAGGTGACCGGCGTGTGCAGCACTCGGAATGTGGAGATGGTCCGGTCGATCGGTGCCGACCAGGTCATCGACTACACCAAGGACGACTTCACCCGCACCGGGCTGCGCTACGACCTGATGGTTGACATTGCGGGGAACCGGACCCTGGCGGAGAACAGGCGAGTACTCGCTCCGAATGGGATTCTGGTGGGAGTCGGAGGACCGATCGAGGGCAACTGGATCGCACCCCTCATTCGTCCGCTCGCGATGCTCATCCTCTCGCGATTTGTGAGCCAGAAGATGGCCCCCATGCTGGCCCACGAGAGCCGGGACGATCTCGTCGTCCTGCGCGAGCTTCTCGAGACCGGAAGGGTCTCCCCGGTCATCGACCGGACGTACCCGTTGAGCCAGGTTCCCGAGGCTATGCGCTATCTCGAAGCGGGACACGCCCAAGGCAAGGTCGTCATCACGGTATGAGCCCGGTACACCGCTACCCGGCGAGGTGGCCCCAGCGGTCCTCCAACTCCGGCCAGCTCCCCTGAGCCACGGCGAGTCCCGCGATCAGTACGACCACATGGTCCGCCTGGGCCAGCGCCGCGCGCTTGGACGTCGACCCGACAACGGTTACTCCGTGCTCGCGCAGCGCCCGCCACAGGTCCAGCTCGGTGGTGACGTCGAGCGCGGAGGACACGTCGTCCGCGATCAGCAGCTCGGTACGTGGCGCAAGCGCCCGGGCCAGCGCGAGCCGCTGCAGTTGCCCACCGGACAGCCGGGTTCCCTTGTGCCCGATCAGCAGGCCGAGCCCACCGCCGGCGGTGGCCAAATCGTGTTCCAGCTGTGCGGTCGACACCGCGCTGGCCGCGTCCACCTCGTGCCCGAGCCGGATGTTGTCGGCGACCGTACCGGACAGCACCCGCGGCAGCTGGGCGACGTACCCGACCTGGTTCGGTCGCAGGAACAGCTCCGGCTCGGTGACCGGCTGCGTGTTCCACCGCAGCACCCCGGTGTGGTGGACGATCCCGGCCAGCGCGCGAAGCAGCGAGGACTTACCCGAGCCGACCGGCCCCACCACGAGCACCAACTGTCCACGTTCGACAGTCAGGTCGATGTCGCGGACGCCGAGCGTCCCGTCCTCGTGGACCGCGGTGAACCCGGCCAGCTCCAGCCGGCCCAGCGGGTACCGCGGCGCCACCGCGGGCGCGGGTGCGGTACCCGCGGACAGGTCAACTCCCGGAAGCGGCGCCGAGTACGCGCCCACCCCGGACATCGCCACGGTCCGCCGCGTCCACACCCGGGCCGAGGGTAGCTGCGAGACCAGCGACGCCGTGGTCCAGGCGAACCATCGGGCCGAGCCCAGAGTCGACACCGCCACCAGCGTCGCCCCCGCTGACAGCCCGCCGGACAGGTACAGCGCCCACGCCCCGAGCGGCAACAGTCCACTGAGGATGGCCGGCGTTGACCGCGCCCACACCTGCACCGAGATTTCCCGTCGCTGCCGGTCGCTGCGGTGCCGGTCGAGCCGGGCCAGGTGCGCGAGCACCGGCCGGGTCGCCCCGGCGAGTTTCACCGTACGGGCCGCGGACAGCGAGGACACCAACGCCGTGGCGAACGCGGCGCGGGCCGCCACCGTCCGGCGCGCGGAGCGCTCCAGCTGTGGCCCGAACGTTGTCGCGGCCAGCCCGGAGACCAGCATCGTGCCGGCGAAAAACAACGCCGGCACGATTGTGCCCGACACCAGAGTCATCGAAATCAGCACGACGGCGCCAATGAACTGGTCGATCAGGTTGTCGGCGAGAATCACCACCCGCTCGGTGTCTCCGCCTTGCGCGACAACCTCGGCCGGCGTGTACGAGCTGACCCGCCGCGGCCCGGTCTGCCCGTGCACCAGGCGCAGGCTGATCCGCAGCATCTGGCGGACCCACCACTCCGGAAACCACTTCCCGGTGTAGTACGGCACCGGCACGGTGACCAGCAGCGCGGCCACGATCCCGGCGGCCGGCCAGAACGCCCCGCCCACGCCGTCCACCAGATCGGCCCACAGCCACGGCAGCACCGACCCGTTCAGGCCGAGCAGAACCGGCAACAGGAACAGCGCTACCGCGCCCAAGCCGAACCGGGCGTCGTTGGTCATCAGGCGGAAGATCTCCCGAATCGCGCGGGCCGGGGCTGGTTCCGGCAACGGCGGTGGGTCGGCCTTGGGCGGGACGGTGAGCGCGGCATCGTCGGCCGTCGAGGTCTGGGCCAGGCCGCCGGCACCGTCGCCGATCAGATCCAGCTGCGACCAGTCATCGCTGTCGAGTTTGTCGGGTACCGCCACGCTGAGCCCGCCACCGACCCGCTCGCGGTTCGGCGTCCAGACGCGGCTGCTGGCCAACAACCGCGCGAACCGCTGCGACTCGCGGAGCGGTCCGGCCTCGACCAACTCGCCATCGGCCAACACCACGACCTCATCACAGCGGCGCACCGACGAAAGCCGGTGCGCGATGACGATGCCGATCCGGTCGCGGAGCAACCGTTCCGTGGCGTGCTGGACCCGCGCCTCGGTCACCGGGTCCATCCGCGCGGTGGCCTCGTCGAGAATCACCACATGCGGATCGCGGACCAGGATCCGGGCGAACGCGACCAGCTGCTCCTGCCCGGCCGACAGTACGTACCCGCCCTCGCCGAGCTTGGTCTGCATCCCGTCCGGCAGGTCGGCGACCCACGAGGTCAGACCCAGCTCGTGCAGCGCCTGGGCGGCCGGCTCAAGGAGGTCCGGGTCGAACAGGGCGACGTTCTCGGCGAGCGTGCCGGCCAGGATCTCGGTGCGCTGCGGCGCGACCGCGATCCACCGGCGCAGGCCCTCCACGTCCAGGTCGAGCAGGTCGGTCCCGCCCAGGTACACCGTGCCCCGCGGCACGTCGACGGCGCGGGTGAGCACCCGTGCCAGGGTGGATTTCCCTGACCCGGTCCGACCGATCAGGGCGTAGGAACGGCCCCGAACGAACGTCACGCTGACGTCGCTCAGTGCCGGCCGCCGTCGGGCGTCCGGCTCTCCTATCGTGTACCGGAACGTAAGGCCGCGAACCGCGAGATCGCCGTCGGCGGGCGGCACTCCTCCGGACGGCTCCTGCCGGCTGGCCCCGAGCAGCTGCACCCGACCCCAGGCGCCGAGGGCGTACTGCAGCTCTGGAACCATGCGGCTGACCTGCTCGACGGTCGCGCCGAACGCGAGTGCGAGCAACCACACCGCGGTGAGTCGGGCGCCATCGATCCGGCCCGTCGCCAGACCCCAGACCCCACCGAGAACGACCGCGGCGATCCCGGCCCGGGTCACGCCGGACGCGATCGTGGTGACCCGCGCCGACATCGCCCAGACCCGCCGCCCCCGGGCCAGTACCTCGCTGGCTCGCTGGACGTACAGCCTCAGCACGTACGGCCGGGCCAGGCTGGTACGGACGTCGTCCTGCCCGTGAATCGACTCCTCCATCACCGCGGCAAGATCCGACCAGGCCTCCTCCTCGTTCATCCGGGCCGGCGAGATCCGCTTGGTTGGCGCGCTCAGCCCGGCGGCGAGCAGCAGGAAAAGCACGAGCATCGCCACCCCGGCAGGCCACCAGACCACGAGCGTGGTGACCACCGCGAGCGCCCCCGTGGACAGCGACTGCGCGATCCGCACCCCGCTGCCGCGCAACTCGGACGCGACCTGGTAGACGTCGCCGTCGATGCGATCCAGCAGCTCCCCGACCGGGGTGGCCTCCAGGGTGGGCAGATCCTGCCCCAGGGCCACCCGGCAGAGCCGGCGGCGTACGTCGGCGGCCCAGTCGGCGGTCAGCGCGGCCGCGATCAGACCCACCGCGAGATCGCTGAGGACGGCCAGGAGCAGCGCCACGGCCAGCACCGTGAACAGCGCGGTTGAGTGGTGCAGCAACACCGATCCGGCCAGGGCCGCCGCGGCCGCCTGACCCCCGCCCCCGAGCACGATCAGGCCGGCCACGACCGCCGTACGGCGCGGCGACGTGGCCCACAGATCGCGGAACAGGTTCATCGGGAGGCTCTCCCCAGGCAGCGGTTGGCGGGCCTCCAGCCTGCGCCGAACCACCGCGATTGCTCAACGCAATTAGTCCAACCGTGCGGTGCCCGGGCCGCGCAACGCGACCCGGGCACCGTTGCGTGCAATATCGGTCAGTCGAAGCTGACCGCACTGCACGGATTGACCGGGACCAACGTGAAGTTGACCGTAGTCACCTTGCCACGGTCGACGCTCACCCGGCGGGTCGCCGGGGTCCAGGTATCCGCCGAGACAATGACGTCATACCGTCCCGTGGGCAACCAACGGACGTACCCTCCCTGCTTGTTTGTGCGGAGTGTGACGCCGAAGGTCGGATCGGACAGCGAGTTGATCCGGACCACCGCGCCCAGTGGCACCGGGGCACCGGTGCAGCCCTGCCCCAGAATGGTGCCCTGGAGCTTGCCCCAGCTCTTCGGTGCCGCCACGTTGAGCGTGACACCAACCGGGTCCACCGGGTACGGCGTATCGGTCTTGATGCCGAGTTGCGCGGTGTACGCACCGGGTTGGTCGAGACCGGCCGCGTTGAACGACACCGTGACGACCTGTG